>JBLHLE010000695.1:0-4818 GCA_047620805.1 Pirellulaceae bacterium | reverse complement strand
CAGCTTCGATCACGTCATTTTTGACACTGCACCGACCGGTCACACATTGCGATTGCTGACGTTGCCATCGGCGTGGTCCGGCTTCATGGAAACCAACACTTCCGGTACGTCATGCCTTGGCCCGCTGGCGGGTTTGCAAGCTCAGCAGGCGATCTATAAGCAAACCGTCAACGTGCTCGGTGATGCGGCGACGACCACGTTGGTGCTGGTGACTCGCCCGGAACCGTCTGCGTTTCGCGAGGCCGAAAGGACCAGCAAAGAATTGCAAATCCTCGGTGTCGGTAATCAACACCTGATCGTCAACGGTGTCTTTAAGAGCCAAACGCCGACCGATGCGATTGCCGTCGCAATGCAGCGCCGAGGCGATGATGCCGTGGCATCGATGCCGGATGCCATCGGCCGACTTTCGCGAACGACGATCCCGCTGGCCAGCGCCGGGCTGATGGGCGTCGAGTCACTGCGGAGAGTGGGGCGGCCTCTGAAAGAACAAAGCGACGTTTCGCCTAGCCCAAATCATGTTGATTCGTACCCCGGCGGACTCGGGTCATTGATCGACGAACTATCCGCTGGCGGTCGCGGCGTGATCCTTGCGATGGGCAAGGGTGGCGTCGGCAAAACTACTGTCGCGGCGGCAATTGCAGTCGCTTTGGCGGAGCGGGGGTTTGACGTGCACCTATCGACGACGGACCCGGCGGCTCATATCGCCGCAACGATTGCGGCTGACGAAATTGTCGGTTTGACGGTGGGACGTATCGACCCGCCGCAGGAAACAGCCGACTACACGATCGAAGTGATGCAAACCGCTGGACGCGATCTAGATGCGGATGGCAAGGCATTGCTCGAAGAAGACTTACGTTCGCCTTGCACGGAAGAAATTGCAGTGTTCCGAGCGTTCGCGAAGGCAGTCGCAAATGGTTCAGATAGTTTTGTTGTGCTGGACACAGCTCCGACTGGCCACACAATTCTGTTGCTTGATTCGGCTTTGGCGTATCACCGGGAGGTGTCCCGCCAAACTAACGAAATTCCCGAGTCAGTTGCCAACTTGCTGCCTCGTTTGCGCGACCCGAATTTCACGCGAGTGCTGGTGGTGACGCTGCCCGAAGCAACTCCGGTTCACGAAGCGGCCAAGTTACAGGAAGACCTGCGACGTGCGGAAATCGAGCCATTCGCTTGGATCATCAACCAAAGTCTCGCGCCGCTCGATGTCACCGACCCAACTCTGAAACTTCGCCAACAACACGAAGTGCCGTTCATCGACGAAGTGAAATCGCAGCTGGCTAGTCGCGTTGCCCTAATTCCATGGCAAGCTGATCCTCCCACGGGAGTAGACGGTCTGCGCGGCATCACGCAACTCGATGATTCAGTCGCCTAACTTAACCTCGAACAAACAAAAAGGGTCGGGAGCTCACGTCCCCTTTTCTTCATTCCAAAGTATCATCCAATCGAGAAATCAAAGCATTAACTGCAAATGATGTCAAACATATATTGGCGTCTGCTGCCATCATGGACAGGGGGAGACGGACGACCATTTAACGGGAAAGGATGTCGTTAATGGCAAAGTATGCTAGTGCGAGCAACCATGACAGGTTTACCACCGTAACGCTTAGCGCAAAGAGCGTAACACATTTCCCTATTTCCGACGACTTACTACAGATCATCAATAGATAAAACGGATTCCTGCCACTCCTGACTAACTCAACAGCGACACCCTTTTGGACAAGGATTCTCCAAACAACGAGGTTGCCTATCATGGTGTATGCAACTCCCGCTGCAATGAACCACACCAAAACGGATATGGACTGCAAAAAGTGGAGCAAAGTATCCATTTCATGTCTCCAATAGACTCCATCGTTCAAATTCGATTTTCACCTTTGAATCGTAACGGGTGCAGGAATCGCGTGCAAACATCTAACTATTACATGAAGCTGCCGTCACAGCAGCTTTCTTTGTTCTACCGATCGAAGAAATGGGCAGCAGCCAGAAGAACACAGCTAACCGAGCAACCATTTTTTTTAGGATGTGGCAAGCCAGCCAACGAGGTTCATCACAGCCCCAAGAGAATAGACTTGGCAAAGCATGACTGGACAAACCCAGATTCTCTTCTCAGCTATTGCAAGAAAACGGAAAGGGGGACGTAAGGGACGTAAGCCAATATTGCGGCAAGCTGGCGGGGCTAGAGAAGCAACCTAACGCAACTTCAGCGAGATGATATAATCGACCTTTGCGTTGCAGATAATCGAAGCACATTAAGTCAAATTGACTTTTGGTTGCTTAGGATCCGAAACGCATGCTTTACTTAGCCCACCAGCTGGCCGCAAAACGTGCCCGCTTCCCGGGTCAGGACTGAGCGTGTTCGGCGCGTTTGGATTTGCCCCCAAATCTCGAAAAACGCCTATCGGCTTGAATCGCAGTTTGCGTTCGCGAACTTTACCTGTTCATAGCAGCTTCTTTCCGCCAACCCTTATTGCTTGCCAATTCCAAGCAAGAAATCACAATAGCTGCCGCAAAGACGCTACTTTGCCTTTTAACCGGATTTGACCGAGCAGTTCGATTTGACCCCGTATCTTCTTGTGCAGCGGTTAGCGATCGGCACTTCATGAACGATCCATAAACATTGATGCGTTTCTAGATAACTGATAGACTTCAGGTAAGTCGTGACGCGAGCACAGCAACTAGTCACGTTCCGTACGGTTGTCTTAATGGACATTTGATGCCCAAAGCGGTTTCTGACTCAATCCAAATTCCCAATGTCGGATCCGTTACCCAATAGTTCCTGGCTCGTTCCAAACCTTAGTCCACCAGGGACCGTTTCGCGTTTGCGAAGGAAAGCTCAGAATGCTGTCAATCCAAGACGGATATCGAAACCGAAACTGCCAGGGGATGACGCGGCGGACAGCAATGCGTATCGGGGCGCTGGGCGGCTTGTCTTTCCCTTGGCTGCTGGAGCAACGTGCTGAGGCGGCGAGTGATGGATTGGGCCTACGAGATACGTCGGTCGTTTTACTCACACTCAACGGTGGCCCGAGCCAGTTTGAGACGTTTGACCCAAAGATGGACGCCCCCAGCGAGATCCGCAGCGTGACGGGCGAAATCAAGACGAAGCTGCCGGGCGTCACTTTCGGTGGCACGTTCCCACGTTTGGCGGCGTTGGCCGACAAGTTATCGATTGTTCGCTCGTTTGGCACGTACAACTCCGGTCACGATCTGTCGAAGTTAACGCGTGCCTGGAGCGTGCCTGGCGGAAACGATGCGCCTAGCTGGGGCTCGGTGTACTCCCGCATCGCCGGCCCAATTAGCCCGCAAGGAATTCCTTCCTACGGCCTGATCAACTCAATCGTCTTCGATCCTCAGCTCAAAAAGGCCCGGGCCAGCGAATTCACCAACACGTTCGTCAAGGCGGCGCAGCCTGGTATTCTGGGCCCTGGCAGCGCACCGTTTTATCCAGCCGGTGGTGGGCCGTTGATGGAGAACATGAAGCTGCGCTCGCCTGCGGGTCGATTTGACGATCGCCGCACGTTGTTGATGCAGCTCGATCGGCTGCGGCGCTCCATCGATGCGACGGGTGAACTCGACAAGGCCGACACGTATCGGCAGCGCGCGTACGATATTATCACTCGCGGCGCGGTCACGGCATTTGATCTGGAGCAAGAAGACGCCGCGACGATGGCCATGTATGACACGTCCGAGCAGCATATTAAGAACTACCGTCGCGACCCCGGTCAACTTGACAACTACACGCCGAAATTTCTCGGCAAACAAATGCTGCTGGCCCGTCGGTTGTGCGAGGCGGGCTGCGGCTTCGTGATGGTCGACTGCTTTGGCTGGGACATGCACGGCGAGAAGATCGGCGATCAATTCGGAATGTACGAAGGAATGCAGGCCCTCGGCTGGGCGGTCGACAAAGCGGTCTCTGGGTTTATTCAAGACTGCGAGCAGCGCGGGCTAAATCGCAAGATCATGTTAGTGGTTACTGGCGAATTGGGACGCACACCTAAGATCAACGACCGCGGCGGCGGCCGCGATCACTGGGCAGAGATCACACCGCTGTTGATCTACGGCGGCGGGCTGCAGATGGGTAAAGTGGTCGGTGCCTCCGACCGGCAAGGCGGTAGCCCCGTCACCACACCTTACAACACCAATCATCTGGCCGCGACAATTATGCATGTTTTGGTCGACGGCGGCCAAGTGCGATTGCGGCAAGACCTTCCCAAAGAAGTGGTCCGACTGGCCAGCGCCGGGACTCCCATCGAACCGTTGTTATAGGGCAGCCGATAGGCCGCCCCATTGCGAGCGCCACAAGGTTCAACACCGTGTCGTTGCTTCTCCTCATAAAGGCAAGCAAGACTCCAGGCTACGGTTGGACGAAGGGCCGAAGAAGGGGGTAATTGTAGAAGGTCGATTGTGGCAGGGAGAAGATTGTTTTAGAAGCGGAAAGTGGTTTGTTACTCGAAGGGCCGTAGACTGGCTTCTTGCAGTCAAGGCCGTTCCTTTCTATGCGAAGCCAGCCCGTATTCGTATTGATAGAATCTTGAAACAGCAACTCGCGTGGTTGGATTGGACGAAGCAATAGACAAAGTAATGTAGACGCAACGTCCCACCTACGACCTGAGATTGTCAACCATCTCTTCTCGATTTTGGGTTGCGGATCTCTCGAGCTGCTTGACGCTTCGATGTCTTCCAAACGACTTGGTGTTCTGGTAGACCCGCTTGGTAGACGGCCCTGAACTAGCGAAGCCACAATGAAGTGCAATCTGTTGGCAGTTCGGAAGCAAACTTTCCCGAAAACGGTCCAAGACGGGAAAGCACGAAACTGCGTCG
>JBLHLE010000694.1:0-4821 GCA_047620805.1 Pirellulaceae bacterium | reverse complement strand
TCCAGCAAGCGCGGGCACAGATGCGGCGGTACCAATCGTTCGCAGTTTACGACACAGCATATTCTTTGCATCGTAGGACAGTTCTGTTCCCAAAGCCGCTACGATCAGAGCTTCCAACTTCAAGCGCGCGTCGGCGTCGCCGTGGCTTGCGATAATGGCGTCATCGATCGGTTGCAACGCCTTAACGTCGGTTCCCCAATCGTACGTTTTCAGGGCTTCAAAAGCTTTATCTAACATATTTATTACTTTCTCTATTAATATTTTATTGTTTGGTTGTTGAAGGAGAGTCGAAGCTGAAACACGTGTTAGTTCAGCTGACGTTCACTACTGTTGCCAGGTTTACAGTTGCCAGGGCTCGCGGCGAGCGCGATCGAGGTAGCGGTTTGCTTCTTCGTCACCGGGGAACTGTTGTGCAGCGACGTCCCACTTCAACGAACGCTGAACCGTGTAAGCAACGATTGCGAGATGACTAACAGTTACCGTATTCACTGCGAGCTGAATATCGCGGAACGGCTTCTCTCGTGTCTTCACGCAGTCAATAAAATCGCCATAGATGCCGCCGGTCCCTTTGTACGACGGAACGGGCTTGGCTGCGCGTTTTTCGCCCGGAGTACCTTCAACTTCCAGGTTGCCTTTTCCAGGCTTGTTGTGAGTCAGCGTTACGCCATTGGGGTAATGCATCGTCAACCACTTCTTGCCATTTTCGTCGTGGAAGGTTACTTCCTTCGGCTGCAATTCGCGAACGTCGACAGCGAAGGTTGCACCGCCGAAGTGATGTGCACCCCAGTCGGTCATACCGCCGCCCGAGTAGTCGATGTAAGAGCGCCAGGAATTGCCGGAAGTCGAGAAGCTACCGGAGCAGCGATTCTTATTGTAGGGAGCCCAAGGTGCTGGACCGAGCCACAAGTCCCAGTCGATATCAGCGGACATTTCTTCGGCGGGGAGGTTGCAAGTTTGCGAAAGCGGACCGACGTTGACGTTGATCGACTTGACGGTTCCGATTTCACCGCCCCAGCACTTGTCGACCACTCCGCGGTAGTCTTGAAGAACTCGCTGGCTACCACCCGAGACGACTCGAGCGTAACGACGAGCGGCTTCGACCATCAGTGGTCCTTCGCGAAGCGTCCGCGATTCTGGCTTCTGACAATACACGTCTTTTCCGTTTCGACAGGCTTCGATGACCATGATCGCGTGCCAGTGATCGGGCGTCGCAATGTGAACGGCATCGATGTCGTCGCGCGCAAGCAGTTCGCGGAAATCGTTGTATGCTGTACAGTCATCGTTCTTGTAGTGGCCGTCAATTTTCTTCTTCGACCCTTCGCGGACACCGCGTCGTACGTCGGAGACGGCAACGTATTGAACGTCACCGCGACCGAGAAACGCACCTTGGTCGCCACGGCCCATGTTTCCGATACCGATTCCGCCCATCACAATCCGGTCGCTGGCGGGCGCACGCTTGGCGTCTCCCAAGGCAGACGACGTGATGACATAAGGAGCCGCGACAGCTACGGCGCTCGCAGCACCGGCTTTTTTCAAAAAGTCGCGGCGGTTTGATTTTTGGTTCGTTCCCATAACTTTACCTCGTTGAATTAGGAAGAATGACGTTCGGGTTGGAAAGACTTCCAATCGTAAATACTAGTGTTCCTGTGAATCTAATCTTGAATCGGGAATTCCATGAAAGGAATAACTGTCTTTGCTATCTGCGCCGGAGCGGCTTGTCAACTTTCTTGATAAATTTTCCGAAAGTCGCGGCGTCGGTGTCATCACCCAAATTGGTAGGATTCCAGAACATAACTTGCCCAAATACCTACGCCGGGCGGTCAATTTTCGGTATCATCGATACGCAGTACCTACCGTTAACGCAGATCTCAACCCGTATATAACCATCTCCCTCGAGCACCAGGTGCAGCAAATGCGCATTATTTTTAGCGGCTTCGTCCTTTCCGCGATCCTCGTATTCATTGCGGGTTGTTCGCGATCGCCCAATACTCCCGATCCGACGAAAAACGGCGGCGCGCCTACCGAAACAACAAATGTAACCAAACGTAAGCCGGTGGAGTGGGTTGAAGAAGGCCTTGAGCAAGGCGAGTCGAGCATTTCTCTGGGCTATTTAACGACAGAGGGGGGGATCGAACCCATCGCCAAGATCGCGCGGGGGAAAGAATCCGCAGCAGACGCCATGGTGTTTCACAGCTTGGTGAACGCGAACGGCGAGGTCATCAGTGACGAAGTTGCGACCGTTTACGAAACCGCCGATACACTCTACGCTCAAGGCAAACACAAGTCGGCGGATCTTGCCGGCTGTTCAATCCGATTTCGCATTGTCTTGGCTGGACAACCAGAAGCGGTCGTCACAGAAATCGCTATCGGTGACGATAGAGGCAAGTAACTAACGAAGCGTCCGTTTGCAAGACGGCGGCGGTAGCTGGGCTCGCCAGAGCTCTGGTGGATCAGCTACTGATATCTTCTGACGCGACGGCAGTTCCGTACGACAAACCATGCACAAAAAAAGAGGGCAGGAAAAAAACCTACCCTCTCTCTATTCGAACTAATTCGGTTTACCGATTACGGTAGCGGGACCGTTTGCAGATCGGTACCAGCGTCGGTTTGCGTAATAATAACCGCACTGGTCGCGTTCAATCGATCCAACTGAACAACACCCTTGAGGTCTTCGATCGTTTGGTACTTCTGACCGGCCGAACCGCCGCCACTAACTTTCGACGTGATTCCTTCTTTTTGGCTGAGCGTATCGGTACCGATCTTCATCACGCCCCGAGCGCTGTTTGCCATCAACACGAAGTGCTTACCGTCTTTCTCGTAAACAATCATGTCCAGCGGACGATTGCGATTTCCGAGTTCGGCGACTGTCGTACCACGGACTTGCTTTTCCTTCGAGCCAATGCTGGACACGGGGAATTTGACAAGTGGTGTACAGGTGAATCCAGCCAGTACATTTGGTTCGCCGTCGATTAGGAACGGAACGAAAGCGCGAACTGCTGAAGTATTCTCATACCGACCATGGGCGCCGTGATAGATTTCCAAGCTGACACCATAGTTGGTATCCGCAAAAGGGAAATCGATCGAACTAACGGTGGAAGGCGCTGCCGACTTCGACAAGCCCGAAACCAACACGCGACCTTCATGGTATGCCAAGTCCGTAATCGACTCGCCACGCTTGTTACTTTTGCGACGTCCTTCACCAGTAACTTTATCTTCGGGCGCGTCCGGAAGAATAGCTTTCGAGAAGGGAACGTCGGTCAGTGAAACCAAGCTCAGTTTGCCAGTGGCACCATCAACTCGAACGATGGCAGCTTTACTTGCAAGCGACGCCGACAAAAAGATATTGCCGGTCGCTGGATTAACAACCATATCCCGAATCGTTGCCGTCGAACCAAGCAACTCGCTTACTTTCTTATCAATGCCTTTGACATTGACGTCGCTTACCTTTCCGGAGGATTTGTCTTGCGTGTCGATTGCAAATACGGTCGCCGACATGGCGTCACCAACGAATAAAATCCCGTCGGGACCAAACGCCAATTGACCGGCGGTTTTGATATCGGGACTTCCGGGCTTGAGGCCCCATTCGGCTGCCGACGCGATCATTGGCAATGCCAAGAGAACAACGGCTAAACTTGTAATAACTTTGTGCACGCGCATTGTGTGCTCCTTGGATCCATCAGAAACAATAGCTGGCACGAACACCACGTGCCTAAGTTCCCGCATTATCCGCAACCCACTTCAGCAATCAAGCGGGAAACAGGAAGACAGCTGTAAACCGGTCTGCAGGGACGTTGGTCGCCGCCGCGCGGTCACCCGATCTCCCCCTAGCTTGCCAAATCGGGCAAAAACGGCCTGGTTAAAGAGACGTTTCAGTCTGCAACGCCGATCGAAACCGTCGGCTCCCTGACTTTGCCAACTCTATAACTTTTGCCAACTCTATAACTTTTGCCAACTCTATAACTTTTGCCAACTCTATTACTTTGGGAGATCTATTACTTTGCCAGATGCCGTCTATCGACGATAATGTAAACAGGGCCGTAATTTTGGAGAAATCAGATGGCAAATGTTAGCCGCCGCGAGTTGATGCAGAAGAGCTTGCTGGCTGGAGGAGTAATAGCGGGCAGTTGCATTCCCGACTGGGGTCTCGCGCAACCCCCTAAACCGACCAACGGTCCGGAGCTGGCCGACGCCATGCGAAAACGATTGGTCGCGCAGCTGCAGGGCTTCAAACCTCAACCAGCCGACCAGCCTGCAATCGGCGATCACATGAATGTAATCGCCAAAATACACGAGCAATACCGCGATCACTTGGAAACGGCCGGCTTGAGTTACGAGCCGTTAATTCGCACCCAGGTGGACTTCGCCAACGCCCTAAAACAGAAACCTCTCGAAAGCTCCTCAACGCCACCGATCGTCCCCTTCATCGCCAGCGACATGCGAGTACGAAAACTCCACGAGCCCAATTACGGTGTGCGAGTAGTACTTGGAATTTACAACCCGTACCCAACTTGGCAAAACCGTATCTATTGCAAAGTTTTCGTGGGCGAAGCGAATCTGATTCTGGATATCGAGGACGCTGTAAGGGCGATCGACAAGCGATTCCCTGTGCTCACCGAGCCGGGCGTGCAAGGCGAATCACCCGAGGTATCGAGCGTGGCGTTGAATGTTAATCAGACATTCATCCTACCGCCGTTTCCAGCGGTGAACACCGAACGCACTGTTCAACGGGGAATGGTAATGCCCCCCTACCCCATTTCGATTTGGGAAGACGCGCCGTACAATTTCCCGCCGGCTTTTCGACCGCTGGGCTTTACCATCAAG
>JBLHLE010000693.1:0-4827 GCA_047620805.1 Pirellulaceae bacterium | reverse complement strand
ACATGTCAGTGGGGCCGAATTGCTCATCAATATCGAATACCGGGACACCGGCAGCGAGAAATGCTGCGTTGTGAAACATCGCATGCACTCTCTCGTTAACCAATCCGAACGGTATGACAGATGGCGAATGGCTATGGACGACTGACATGACGTCGGGGCGCGCTCGGTAGATTTCGCCGTGAATGAATCGCTCAAGAAATCCGCCTCGCCCATTGGCATTACAAGCGTTGCTATCCAAGTCGTATTCGATGATGTCATTGGCTGTAACAAGCGCTGGTGCCATTGACTGTGACAAGAAGTAACGGTCTGTGGCTCCCGGATGACGAATTGATACATGCCCAAAACCGTCGACAACACCCTGCGCGGCGAGTATTCGGCTGGCGGCCGCAAGGTCGTCAATCAAGTTGTTGGCAACGTCGCCCCCAGACTTGGGAATATCACTCATATCTCATCCTTATATAACCTGCAGTAAGAACTGCGCAGTACATTTAGATAATAACCTCAGTCATCAACCCTTTAGGAAATATCTCTTCGGGAGTGAACTGCCGATGTGCAATACCTTGCTGCCATGTGTAAAGAGCCATCTGCTCCCAGGTCGCCCTATTCTCCTCAATACCATAGGGGAACGGGTCGGCACCGAATCGGTCCTGCATTTTTCTAGCGTAGGTCGGAAGCCAGGCTAGAGGGTAGCGCGACACTGCCGGGTCGAGAAGCCGTTCGAGGCTTCGGCGCTTGGATTCATTGAAAGCATTCAGCAAATTTCGGGCCACCCATGGGTTCTCATCAAGAATGGATCTGCGCATCGCAATGATGTGCATTATCGGCCACACCTTAGTTCTATCGTAGTAATCTTCCTCCATTCCGAGGTAATCGGGGAAGAGCCGCACTACGTCGGCATTCCCCTCAAGGAAGCACGTCGGCGGCCGCGCGATAATCGCGCAGTCGATCTCGCCCACCGCCAGCATTTCGCTGAGTGACTTGTCTTCGACGCGCGTTAACCGAACACCCTCCGGAAGATTCAGTTCAACCTTCTCCTTGCGACCTGGTGCATTCGCTCCAGCCTGATACCAGTGCACATCCGCTAGCTTCACACCCATCTCATTGTGCATCCAGCCACGCATGTAAACAGCCGCTGAGTGTGCCCATTCCGGAGAACCAATTCTTTTCCCTTTAAGATCCTCCACGGATTGAATTCCGCTGTTCTTGTTAACGTAGAACGAACTAAATCGAAACAATCGTGAGCAAACTACAGGCAAGCCAATAATGTCGCTGTCGTTGCGTGTCACCTGCGCGGAAAATTTGGCAAAAGATAACTCGGAGAGGTCAAACTCCCGGTTGGCGGTAAACCTCGCAAAGCATTCATGGTGACCAATATTTAGCCAGTTGTGGTCAATCCCTTCCGCCTTAACATCGCCCAATCGAAAATCACGGAAGTGATCGTAGTCGGTCGTAGCAATCGACAGTTTTAGCAAAGACACGTAACGCCCGCCTTAGGTTTAAATATCTGGTCTCGACGCAAGAATGTCATAGTGGTGCCCACTCCCGACTTTTTCGAACTGAGAGAATTTCGCCGTCCGAAGTAGCTGCTCAATGGCATCAACGTCAGCCCATCGCTCATCAATTTCATAGAAAATAGAAGCAATTCGGTCAGAGTGCCTAGACTTGACCAACTCTTCAATCACCGTCTGTTCGTGCCCCTCAACATCAACTTTAATAATGATCTTTCTGTCCATGACATCGAAGTCATCTAAGTCCTTCGCGTTGATCGTTTTTATTATTTCGGTCACGCCCAAGTCGTCATCGACACCGCGAATTGACGCCGCGCCACTGTGTTTGTCTTTGAGCGAGATTTCAGCACTGCCGCGGTTGCTTGAGATAGCAGCATTTACCAAGCTAACTTTCTCCGAGAATCCGTTACGTTCAACATTAGCCCGGAGCAGGTCAAACGTCTGCGAAACCGGCTCAAAAGCTACGACCGCCTTACATTGAGAATTTTTAGCCGCAACAAGGCTATACAGACCTTGATTCGAACCAATATCCCAAAAAGTGAATTCGGTATTCTCCGCTAACAACAAGTCACTCAGAGAATACCCATATGTGGCATTAATACAGAGATTGAAAGTCGCATCATCCCAATTCGCACTCATGTCCACGCCGTATCGGCTCGGCACAAAGTCTTGTCCCCATAGCCGGTAGAAAAGTGACCTAATTGCTAAGGCGAAAAACGTTGCTGAGCGAACAACCGACTTAAACAGTCCGTTTCGTTGATAGAACGCGCGCATTCGTTGCAGCTTGTGGATATTTTCTCCCTTCCTGACGTTTGAAAAAAATGCCCTAATAGGCGTTGACGCCGCGCAACCAGGGGTGGTTATTGCGTGACAGCCGGGGAGTCCGGCGAACCCACGAATAATGTCCGACCGTCTGCAAATACGACGGAAGCGACGCTTGATGTCGGACTGCCGTTTCGGGCCTGCCAGCCTTCGATCTTCAGCACTGACCCAACGGGTAGATCCTCACGGCGCCAGCCTAGCCGGATAAGATTGTTTGCAGCGCGGGTTTCGAGGGCCCAATTTACCACATTGCCGGCACTATCTTCGACATCGAGATAGATCCACGCGTGGGGATTGGACCATTTCATCCCGGTTACCGTACCGGTAAGCTGTACTAGTTTGTCCCTATCAAACTCCGCCGCAAACGAATGATGTGCATAAACCGAGCCTGAAGTGCACATTGTCAAAAACGCGGCCATAGTCAGCGCAGTACTCAACGATGGTTTCATTACATTAATCCTCTAGCTCTTGATTCGCACGATATTCGTCGCGTACATCTTTTAGATGATGCAAATCATTATTGTCCTCGAGACACGCGACTTCTAGAAGTTCTTCGGGCTCGCGATTGAACGGAATTTCAATTGTCCACGGCCGGGTATAGGCGATGGGATCGGCAACCGTTGCCCTATAGGTCAACTGAGTTGAGCTTACCGGCGTGAACGTCTCAATGACAGTTTGAGCGTGGCTAACAACGTCACCAACTTCGTTTAACCAAGCCTTGCCGTTGAAATTTTTTGATTCTACAACCAGGCTATCGCCTTCCCAGCGACCAACTGAATCGCCTTGCCATAAGCGCACGTGCTCAGGAAGATGGGCGCGCCCGTCAAGAGCAATTTGGCGCCAAGACATTCGCTCATGCAGCACGACAACGTAGCCTGGCGCCTGCAGGATAAAAAACGGAGCCGGCACATAGTGCGATCGCGGAACTCCGGCTACGAAGCAATGCGCTGTCGGATCATCGTAGCCACGATGCGGTAGCGAGCGATCAATACGTTCGGACCGCGCCCATGGTTGATACGGCAGCGACCCATCAGACGGATCGATCACCTGGCCACGACTTGGCGGCATCAGGATCACTCGGGGCCGCGCCTCCAAGCCATAGTTTGCACCTCCGGCATCAGCCATAAAGTAGCCGCTGATATCCGGCGTTCCGTCGCCAAGCCGAGGAATATCACGAGGTGTTGCTGGCATTGGCAGATCAGCACGGGCTGTTGAATCGAAGGGCTCGTTCTCTGCAGGAATTCGCGCCGGATACCAATTTCGCTCGTCGCGCTCGAAATCTCCGTTCGCTTCCTCCTTTTCGGCTTGGCACTGATACTCGAGTATGCGATCCATATGGGATTGCCGCCGCAGGGTCAGTCGCATTGTCCACGGTTCAGTGAATGTTTCCGGGTCATCGAGAGTTGCTTCATAGTCAATCGTGTTCTCGTCGCGAAGTCGGTAGCGTTCGGTGACTCGCAGACCGGCACCGTGAAAGTTTCCGGCCGCGTCAAGCCAAGTACGATCGTTGTGATCGGTCACCTCGACAACCAGCACGTCGCCGTCCCAGTGGCCGCGGGAATTGCCCATCCAGGACTCAATCCCTCCGTAAAGTGGTGGCTCACCGTTGGTGTAGATTAGCCGGTACACCTGCTGCCATTCGAATGTGACGGCGATATGCTCATCAGCCTGAAAAATATGAAAGGGAAACTCCATTGACATGATGCGAGGCACACCCGGCAAATAGCAGTGCGCAAGCGGATCGGCGGAAGCACGGTTGGCGAAGTTAGCCTGCTTTTTCTCCGCTGCCCAGGGTTGATAAGGAATGGTGAAACCGTCAATCACGCTATGCCCCGCTGGCATGTCGTATCGCGCCACGTGGGCCTCTAGATCATACGAGGCGCGGTTAACGGCCTGCCAAATACCTTGCAGGTCGGGTCTGCCGTTGGCCGCACGCGGGATAGACTGCGCAGCGGCAGTACCTATGGTCAGAGCGAGAATTATTAGGCAACGAAAAAACATAGTTCGACCTCTCAATGAAATTTGCAATTCAATTTCAGCGCATACGAGCGAAGGATCAATAACATCACAGTGAATATCCAGCCATTTTGTGCCCAGGTGCCGAAATCCCTACCGCACGATCGTGCCCGAACGTTCTCGCGACCAAACCCAGGTGCCACCCGATCAACAGACGGTAGTGGCCCAGCCAAAGCTAACTGTCCTCATACTCATCCAGGGCCAACGGTAGCTGAATTTCTTTGCCCAGTGCCGCAGAACGATCCATCGCCATCGTCAGCAACAAGTTACGGTGCCCGTCAGCAGCTGAGGCGTGTGGCGTATCCAAGCCCAGCATGATGCGTGTAAACCACGACATAGTTTCTTCCTTCATCGGCCCCCAGAATTGGTCATTCCAAATGTCGCCCGGTGGATAGCTGGTTAAGAAATCAACATGGCGCTCCATTGGTGGCTGAAAGTTCTGCGTCGTGTATCCCGCAGGCAGAGGTTCCTCGGTTGCCAG
>JBLHLE010000692.1:0-4835 GCA_047620805.1 Pirellulaceae bacterium | reverse complement strand
TTTAACTTTATGGAGCGACTCGATGCTAGCTCGCGTCAGGGAACGGCAGTCGCGAATTCCGAGTGAATTCAGTTTCTTGAATTCACTGAGTTGGCCCAGTCCCTTGTCCGTTACGGCGATCTTTGCGAGTCCTAGTTCGCTGAGCTGAGAACAGGCTTGCAGTTTTCCCAATCCTACATCGGTTACTTGCAGGCGACTGAGGTCGAGAGAGGCGAGCCTCCCCAGCTTTGCGATATGCGCTAGACCTGCGTCCGTAACGGGAAGCGGCCCCGTCGCATCTTTGTCAAACCAACTGTAGGGTCCAATGCGCAGTGAACTCAGGTTGGAACACCTGGCAATCTCTTCGAGCCCAGCGTCTGTTGCGGACGCGCCAGTTAGACTGAGCATTGTCAGGCTTGTTAAATTACCCGAGCCATCGACTTCATCTTTGTATGTACCGTTTAAGAATCGAAATCCTGTTCCCGTAATCTTGGTGCCATACAAGTGCATCGATTCGAGCTTGGTGAGGGGCGCGAGATGTTGTAGTCCGTCGTCGGTGATTGGCGCGTGCCAGATCGAGAATTGAGATAATTCTTTGCAACGCCCTATGTGTTTCAGTGAGTCATTGGTTAGCAACCGGGAGCTGAGAGTTAGGGCTGTTAGCTGAGGGAAATTCGCGAGCATTTGCAAATCTTCGTCGCGGACGGCGACATGTTGGCGAACGTCGTCTCCCATGATTTCCAGCGAGGTCAACTTGGTGAGCGGAGCAAGGGCGCGGAAGGTTCGGGCAGTGACCAGCGCGTCGCCATTGGCGGCTTGACCGACGTTCAGTGTGAGCGATCGGAGCGACGTCAACTTGCTCACTTGCGAGAGCCCGTCGTCGCTGGATTGCCATCCACCGATTGATAAACTGGTGAGGTTAAGCTGCGCCAAGCTTTCCAGCTGGGCTAGCTCCTTGTCGATCAGCTTCCGGGATTTCACTGTGAGACTTTTGAGCTTCGTGCAGCCAGCGAGATGTTTCAACCCCGTCCCAGTGATCTGCGATGACGCGAGTCGCAACGACTTGAGGTTTTTCAATTGCCCAATGATCTTGAGTGCTTCGTCGGTGATTTGAGTGCTCTCCGAGAAGCGCAGCTCAGTCGCCTGCGGAAAGGCCGCGAGGTATTGCATCCATTCGTCAGTAACTTTTGTACCGCTGAACGACAAGTTCAGAAAGGGAGTGACCGGCTCGCCAAAACCTCCAAACTCTCGACTGCTTTGAATACTTACGTAAATTCCCCCTCGCTTAAATGCTGCCCGCGCCTCGTCTTCCGTCGGCGGTTTGGGGGCCGCTGGTGTGCGGTCTTCGTTTACTTTGTCGTCTTCTTCCTTTCTGCGACGGGGTCCTCGTTCTTCGCGAAGCTCGAGTTTGACTTCGATGGGTTGCTGTTCTTTTGTCTTGACGACAGTGAACGGTGCGACGCCGATGTATCTCGGCGTCGGCATCCCAGTGTTCAGCAGGTCTTCTTTGGAGATTGGGGAGTAGCCTATTGCGACGAGAACATATTTCCCGGCGGCGAGGTGTTCGGTCTGAAAGTCTCCCGCGGCACTACATGCCCGCGCATCGTACAAAGTTACATCGAGATCGCCGAGCGAGCTTTCATCCTTCGCGTTTGGAGAACAAACGCATATCAATGCTCGATCCAGCTCGGCCTCTTGAAGACCAGCGACTTTGCCTTTGACAGGACCTCCGTTGTGTCGCACAAAGTCGACTCGCCGCAATTCCCCCGATTTCAGCTTAAACTGATGCCGATCGAGGTAGAGTCCCTTAAACATCCTTCCATCGCCTGCTTTAGCAACATCGACCGTCCGATAGCGGGCGATATCGTAGTCGCCTCCTGCGATGTCTGTGAGTTCGAATTTGTCGCCGTTCTTCAGTGGCGTCCATTTCGACAAGCCCTGTTCTACCGTCCCGATTTCACCGCGCCCACCGACGTGCTGAACCATCACTCGCGTCTCTGGTTCGGCCC
Organism: Pirellulaceae bacterium; assembly: GCA_047620805.1. GTDB lineage: Bacteria > Planctomycetota > Planctomycetia > Pirellulales > Pirellulaceae > JBLHLE01. Next base: position 2,847 of record JBLHLE010000692.1, on the reverse strand, counting down.
CCGCAATATCGTAGCGGACGACAATCTTTGGCTGCGAGGAAGGAATCTCGATTCCGTTTTCTGTAACGTCGAAAGTCGTTCCTGCCTTAAAAACGAAGTACTCGAAAACTTCCAGCAACGAGATGGTCTTGGAGCCGACTGCTGCGAGCACCGGCGAATCGAGTTTCAGTCCCCGCAGTTTCTTTCGATCGATCGAGATAGGAATACCATGTTCCTGTTGGAGTTTGGCCATGACGGCTGCAAACATCAATTCGGAAGGTGCGAAATGAACCTGTTTGCTGAGCGCTTTCTTAATGCTATGTTTTTTTGGTAGCAGTCGGATGACTCGAATGCCTTCTCGAGCTGATATGGGCTCGCCCCGCAAGATTTCGCCGAGGTTAACCATCCCCGTCAAAGTGCGATAGTCGGGATGGGCGATACCCCAGTGAACGATAAGTTGGTCGCGGTCCGGTCGTTGCAGCGCTTTTTCGGGCGTGAAGTATCTGTACTTGCTTGCCGATTTTGACCAGATGACGTTGCCAACGGGTGTGCCTAACTCGTCATTGACCGTCGCCTCGCGATAGACGAAGTGAATCGTCAATTTCTTTCCGGAGATCGGTTTGCCCGTAACCGCGTCGAGAATCTGACAGTCGAATTGTTCGTGATCCTCGGAGTCGACATCGTTGGAGTCGGATTCTGTCGCGCCGTCGGACCCGATACTGATATCTGTGAGTTCCGCAGTCGGTCGGTCAGCTTCTCTGGGTGGTGTCGGGTCTTGAGCATAAGCCCAAGTTCGAAAAACCGCTGGTGTAAGCGCAAACGCTGCCAGTAGTATCGCCATGCAAAATATGCCGGAGCGAGTCGGGTGCAAACGGGACTCTTTGCTCGGATTCATGAGGCGTTGAATTCGCACCTCGAATTGAGACGGATTGTGTCCAGTGGCTGCGATGCTCGCGACATTGGGCTGATTGGCCGGCAAACACAACTCCGCCATTCGCAGCAGGGCACCAACGTAGTCCAGTCGGTCGTAACCAGACGAAACGACCAGATCGTCGCAGCAAACTTCCCGTTCTACACTCATCTTGCGACTGATGTACCAGACCACGGGATGGAAGAAGAGCAGTGCCTCGACTAACCGCTGAATAAGATTCATCAATAAGTCGTAGCGTCGTATGTGAGCCAATTCGTGGCTGATGATTGCAGCGAATTGCTCCGCATCGAGCCCAGTGACAATTGAAACCGGCAGCAAAACAACGGGCCGCAGCACACCGACGACCATCGGGACCGACACTCGCTCACAATACGCTACCGTGGGGACCAGCTTCAGCCCTACTCGGCGAGATTGTGCGGCGATCATTTGCAGCAAACTCGGTTCGTCAATTCGTTTCGACGCGGTTCGTAAACGATGACCGCCCCACGTTCCAAGCAACAGTCGAAGCAAGAACAAAGACGCACCGACGCCGTAGGCGACGGCAACTACTGGTGACAAACGTATGAAAATCGGGAGCGAGAAGATTGTAGCTTCCGCTCGCGTCGTGGCCCCACGCGGTGACAGAGCGTCGCTCCCGCCAGGAGCTGGAGCAACGACGGGGCCGTGGTCCAAATCAAGCGGCGTCAATTCGATTGGCGATTCGACGGCAGAAGTGGTCGATTCGATTCCAGCGAATGCAACTTGCCGCTCAAGATGAATCCCGTAGTAAGGCAGGTCGATGGTTGCAAATGTTATAGCTACGCAGACCGGAAGAACCGCAAAGGCGAAAGAATAGAAGAGATAGCGAGCCGAAGCCGACCAGCTACGAACGACCCAGAAGCAGGCGATAACTAAAGCTCCGATCGCGGCTCCCTGCCAGAGAGAGTGAAGTAGTGTTAACGCGATTCGGTAAGACACCTCTTCTCCAATGAAAAACAGATCTAGGAATTCACTCATTGCTCTTCTCCCGCATCTTTTGATTGAATGATCGACGAAGGCGTTTTAAGTCGTCTTCATCCAACTCGGAAACGTCGAACAGACTCAGCATCACCGCTTCCGCCGAACCATCGAAAACTCGTTCGACGAGATCTCCAAGCATTTGCTGTGAGACGTCCAGTTCTGCGATCCGCGGAGCGAATCGGAGCGCCTTCCGTTGGATCGGGTCAAGCTGTTCCAATTGCAACTTGTCGACCATTTTCTGCAATGTTGTGATCACCGTCGTGTGAGCTAGATCTCGCCCGGCCTCGGCCAATGCATCGCGAATCTGCCGAGCCGCAAGCGGCGCTTCACGCCACAGGACCTTAAGTATTTGCAATTCCAGTTCGGTCGGATATTGCGAGGGCGGACGAGCCATGGATTCACCTGCTGAAGTGGAAACTGCGTATTTCTATTTCCATAGAAGTTAGGCTCTTGCGTAGCCTTCGTCAAGCTGTATTTCTACAAAACCAAAAATACATTTCCAAAGGTGAGTGCGCGAAGTCCAGTTGGGCGGGGCCCGAGACATTGAGGTGTTTGACGCAGGCGGCGTTGGTGAGGGCGGAAGATCCTAGTGTTACCGACTAGAGTTGTCCGCGGAGGGATTCCTGGAGACGAGGGCGACGAATTTGAGCCGAGTGTATGGCACGGCGCGATGCTTGCGAGCTTTCTCGATAGTTGAAGTTTCAAAAGATGCGCGACTTAAGGTGTAGTGGCAGCATTGAGATTCCTCTCTGCAGAATTCCTGAGCGTCAATTCCTGAGCGTCAATTCCTGAGCGTCAATTCCTGAGCGTCAATTCCTGAGCGTCAATTCCTGAGCGTCAGAGACGCCTCAAATGTTCTTAAGCTGGAGCGGCAGTTTCTCAGTCGTCACTTCTGAACGCTAGCGATCGCGTCGATTAGTCGGCCAGTCCTCGCCACG
>JBLHLE010000691.1:0-4847 GCA_047620805.1 Pirellulaceae bacterium | reverse complement strand
GCAAACTCGCCAAGCAACACGACCTCTATATCGTTGCTGGAATTTGTGAACGCGAAGGGAAAACGGTCTACAACACATCGATCCTCATGGGTCCCGATGGCGAGTTGGTTGGAAAATATCGCAAAGTCTGTTTACCTCGCGAAGAGATACAAGGCGGGGTCACACCAGGAGATGCCTACCCCGTATTCGATACCCGCATCGGAAAAATCGGAATGATGATCTGCTGGGACGTTCACTTTCCCGAGATCGCTCGCAACATCGCTAACAACGGTGCTGAAATTATCGCCATGCCCATTTGGGGCGGTAACCCTGCACTGGCAAAAGCTCGCGCAATCGAAAATCAGATCTATCTCGTATCGAGTACTTACACCGCTCCCGATCGCGACTGGATGAAGTCCGGCGTTTGGGACCTCGAAGGGAATTTGGTCGTCGAAGCAAAAAAGTGGGGCGATGTGCCAGTTACTGAAGTCGATTTGAGCGCGAAGAAACTCTGGCGTTTCACTGGCGATCTGCGAGAACGATTCAATCGCGAGCGACCCTGATTAAATGAACGCAAATAGCTAACGTTTCTTTTGCTCGTCCTCGTAGTCGTGCTCGACGGTACATTTTGGCATCGCTGTCTTCAGTCGTTTGACGCCCTCTTTAGATACCTCGGTTCCGCGCAGAATGATTCGTCGCAGCGACGTCAGCTTCTTGAAGTGTTCGATCGAGTCGTCTGTTACTTTCGTATTCGACAACCAAAGTGTAGCTAGGTTTGTATCGAGTGTAGTCAAGTACTTCATACCGGCGTCGGTAACGAGAGTGTCGTCTAAGCCCAGCGTAGCAACTTGAGTGAGTTTCCCTACGAAGGGCATGCCACTATCTTCAAGCTTCACAAATTGCAGCGACAAGTATTCGAGGTTGTTCAGCTCGGCGAGGTGCGCCAATCCTGGACCCTTGAGATCGACCCCTGTCATGATAATCTTGGAAAGTCCTTGGTGTTTCTTCAGATGGACCATCCCGTCGTCGGTAACCTTGGTTTGGTTAAGCCAGATGTTTCGCAGCTCAGCCAAACCATCGATTTCACCGAGATCCTGATTGGTCACATTCGTGTCATCCAGGCCAAGGCTCTGTAGTTTGCTACAACCTGCCAGATACTTCAGAGCTCCGGGTGCGAGGTCAGAACCTTTCAACGAGAGAAACACTAACGACTTCATCTTTTGAAGATAGGCGAGTCCTGGGCCTTTGACGCTGGTTCGTCCCAGTCTTAGGATCTGCACGTCCGGTAGCGGAGCGAGATGGGCCAAGCCTTCATCCGAGATAGTCGACTCCGGAAAATTGAGCGTTTTCGTACCGTGTAGGTAGCGAAGGTATCGCAAACCCTCGTTACCACCCGTCCATTCTTGATCGATATCGACTGTCAGCACGCGGTTCTTGTATTTCGAAACATTGGCTTGCATCGACCGCAGTCGTTCCACGGCCTCGTTTTGCCAATTGCCCTGAGTCCGATCTAACGCTCCAACCACGCGGGCCCGACGGTCTTGTGCAACGGTCTCCCTAATCTCGTCGAGTGCCGCTCGTGCCGCCGTGGCGAGCTGTTCATCTTCGGCAAAGTTGAACTCACCCAAAATCGAAAGCGCTCGAGTGATCGATTCCAAGCCGCCGCTGTTCACAGCTTCCTTCAATGCGGGGATCGCGAGTTGTCCGCCCGCAGCCAATTCGCGACTCGCCGCTTGCCGATCCTTAAAGAGAGGGCTTTCCAGCTTGGCAGCCCAACGAAAATAATTGACAGGTGCACTGCTGCTACCCGCAGACGAATCCTGCGCTACCGAATAAAGGGGCGTCGCCAGTATCGCGGCACACGCCAGTATCGCGGCGAGGTATTTGATCATTCGAGCTTCCCCGAAAAAGAAGACCTTCGATCGAGATGCGGTCTAATCATTCAAACCGACAAGACGCCAACATCCTCTTCTTGTCGGTCCTACAAAGGAGATGTCTGCGGCACTATCGGTTGCATTATAGACAAGGAGCCGACAAATTGCTTTATCAATTTATTACCTACTGACTGCGAATTATTACCTACTGACTGCGAACTTTAATATTCCGCAACGCCAATGGCAAAGCGTGGTCTTGAAATCCGATGTAACCTTCCGTCGGACGACCTTTAAGGCGATCGGACTGAAGTGTAACGACGTTCACGACTTCGTCATTCAGCTTGACCGTCAACTTATCGCCTTTCACAGTGATGTGAAACTTATTCCACTCGCCAGCAGGCTTGGCGGTGTTCTTAGTCGGAGGGACGCCAGGAATGACTCCACCACTGTCGTGATCGGTCAAGCGACTTCCCTCTTTCTTGCTACCGGAGTCGTAGATTTGAACTTCAATGCCTTTTGCCACAGGGCTCTTCTTGTCGCCAACATGAAAGTAGAAACCACTGTTTCCTCGCGCTTGCACTTTGTACTCGAACTCAACCTCGAAGTCTTTATACGTTTTCGTCGACCACAGATAAGCGTCGAATCGAGCCCACCCCTTTTCGCCATCTCGTGGACTGAGTTCGGCAACTCCATCGTCGTTCAACTTCCAATTGCCAGCAGTCGTCCAGTGATCTGTCAGCTGCGTATCCTTACTCAACAGCACCTTCCACGTCGAGTCATCTGCAACAGCAAAGGACACCGACCACAACAATACAACACACAACAACGCGGCATTTTTCATGCAACCAACTCCGAATTAAAGTATTGAAGTCAAACCCGGATTATAGCAAACTCTCTGTGGCGGATCCGTCCAATTGAATCGAATCCTCAACCGCTACATACAGCGAAATCTCGACTCCGCCACCCAACAAACCGTCGCCATCACCAGTCAAGGTTCCAGCGGCGGCGAAATCTCCGGTTGCCGACCAGTCGACCGTAACTGCAGCAGATCGGCTTCGCTGTCTTCTAGCGACATAAAACCGCCAACGAGCACATCTTGATTTGCCTCACCACGAACGCTGTCGTCGTCCCTGCCACCGACGAGGAAATCCTCGCCCTGGTTACCGCGAAGTAGGTCGTTACCATCGTTTCCGAAGAGTACATCGTCACCAAAACCGCCGCTGAGGATGTCGTTTCCGGGACCACCAACCAATAGATCATGCCCGTTACCAACGACTAACTGATCGATGCCGAGTGCCAAAGAATCATTGGGGTCGTCGCCAAACAGAACGTCATTACCGCCCGCAGCCATTAGCAGATCGTTGCCATCTTTTGCCCGAACAGAGTATCCATTCCACATCTTGCCACAGTCGAAGTTGCGTTCAAGTTATCGATGACCGAGCCATAGAGAATCTGGAAGCTCACTTCCGGACCGTCGCTTTGTTTCGATTATCTGTTCGACGGCCCGAGTTAGTTTATCACTAAAAAGAAGGACGTGCGTTCGAACACTAGAGTATATAATGCGACCGCATCGCTTCCTCAATGAGCCGCAAAGGATCAAGAGAAGGCGGACACAGTTGGTGCTCGCTACGGGTTTTCTCCGCGCGAGATCCACCGCATCGGCGGTTCACCACCTAAATCGGTTAGAGATTACTCTGCCTGTTTTGAGTCAAGGCTCGACGCAAACGGGAAGAGGTTTGTTCGCGCTCCTTCGGCCCAAAGAGGATTGGCGAGACTCGATGGCAATCTGTACGGCACTATCCCGTGGAGCAAGACGGATTCGCTGTTGAATCCAACTTTTCGCGACATCGCCACTCGCAACTAATTGGAACTGCTGGAGTGAAACCGTGGCCTTCGGGCGCGGGCCCGTGTTATGGGACGAGAAGCAATGTTGAGTGTAGGTGCTGACCAATTTCGTGGAATTCCACAAAAAAAGTCGATTGGAGTGCAGAAAATGAACGCGCTTGGTCTAGCCATTATCGCGGTTTTGAGTTTGGTCCTCACGCTCGCCCCCGCCGTGATCCTTGTAAAGGATCGAATGCGAGTCACAATCGTGTTGTCGTTCCTGACTATTCTTATGACGGGCAAGATTGGTGGGCTACTTTTCGCTATCCCAGTGGCATTGTTCCTTGCTTTGTTCGCGGCGTGGGTCCGTTTTGTCGGGCGAGGCGAGGGCGTCGCAAAGCGCGCTTCGTTCGTCATTACCATCGTAATGTCCGTCCTTTTTCTTGCACAACACCTTGTACACTTGCCCCTCCGTTTTGCCCTGGATCAACCTGCAATTCTGGTTGCATCCAACGTTGCAGGGATCCTCCTGGCACTCACAATGCTTTCTGCGACTCTGGAGTTTCTATGGAATAAAAACCAAAACAATTAGCGTAAGCGTCCGACGATCGACGTGCCCGTCACTCAGGTTGTACGTAGCATCGCCAGCCGCTTTCTGGCTGATCACCAGATTGTTCGCACCATTGACGTTCACCGTGCCGTTCGCGTGGTTAACGACCCCGAGACCCTGATCTCCCACCTCGAATTGATTGACGTCGATAGTTGGGTTAGCACCAGAGACGCCGATATTCACTGTGCCGTCAGCGTTTGCTTGAACAACATTAGTGGCATCATCACCAGCTACGTGCAATGAACCATTAATTGAAAACGTACCGGATTCGAATTTAAACTCGCCATCCGCCTGTTATCCAACAAAGCAGATGCACAGAGGATGTGACCGCTCTACGAAAAAAAGGCGTCCCTTGCGGTACGCCTTTTTGTATTTCAAATTCAAAACCGATCGACCGACAACTAGTTGCTCTAGTCCTTAGCTTGGTCATCGCCAGCTTCGTCCGCCGGAGCTTCGTCCGCCGGAGCTTCGTCCGCCGGAGCTTCGTCCGCCGGAGCTTCGTCCTCAACTGTTTCTTCTTCGACTTCAACTTCGTCGCTAAACGATGGCTTCTCACTCTT
>JBLHLE010000690.1:0-4848 GCA_047620805.1 Pirellulaceae bacterium | reverse complement strand
CGTGTTTGCGTTCTATACGGCACGGGAATACGCGCCGTATTCGCTTGGCCCAAAGACATTTCGCCGCTTCCGAGTTTGGTACAACAGATGCTCGCGAACCAGCCCGCGTCGATCGCGAACGCGGTGCTCGCTCGGGTACGTGTGCACTTGCAACAACTCGGGCGCACAATTTCGGTCGACGTAACGGGAGATTCCGCTCGCGTCACCGGCCGGGTCGAATCGCTCTGGGCGAAGTTTTCACTTGAGCGGCATGCCCGGCAGACACCAGGCATTAAGCAGGTAGATATCTCGGGAGTCGAAGTTGATCCCGTCACCCAGAGTGATACTGAGATTGCCAATCGAGTTCGCAGGGTGCTTGATACCTCGAAAACAATCAAAGCGAAAACCCTCGGCGTCAGTGTTCAGAATGGGAATGTCATTTTGATGGGAAGATCGAACCCCGACGAATCGAATCAGATTATCGAGCAAGCTTCGATCGTACCCGGGGTTCGGTGGATCACGGAGATGACGCTTCCGTCCGAAAGCTTGCGGCAACGCGATTGCGAGATGGCGACCACCCTCGAACAAGATGTCGCAGATGCTGCGGGGGCCCCAGGCCTTCGCGTCGCAATTGTCAAACACACGGTCGTGTTGCGCGGGGTGGGTTCGTCCACGCAGGTACAGTGCGCCCTGAGTCGGTTGCGAGCCCGAATCGAAGCCAATGCGAGCTTGCGCAGAGTGATCGACCGTTCGCAAGACTTAGCCTGACGGGTCCTGACCTGACTTCGCGGGCACATCCAAGGCCTTAGTTAAACCGTCCGTGGAACAGGGGTAGAACTCAAGTGACCAACGACTCCAAAAACGTGTTGCAGCGTGGCCTGGAATATCTTCACCACCCATTTTCGAATTTTATTCGTGCCCAAATTACATCCAGCCTGTTTCTTCTGTTGTCCACAGTCGTCGCCCTATGGTGGGCAAACTCAGTCTATTCCTCTACCTACCTGAAGCTGCTGCACACACCGATTGGCTTAATTTTCGGCGAATTCGAGCTGCAGGCTTCACTCAAGCACATCATTAACGATGGTTTGATGGTGGTATTTTTCTTTTTGCTTGGACTTGAGATCAAGCGTGAAGTGATTGCAGGAGATCTTGCTCGACCAGAAAATCGACGCATGCTTATTTTATGCGCCATGGGTGGGATGGTTTGCCCGGCAGTGATCTATTCGTTGTTCAACTGGTCACTTGATTCACAGGTCGGTTGGGGCATCCCGATGGCAACGGATACTGCGTTTGCGCTGGGTGTGCTTTCCATCGTAAGGAAACACATACCTCGTAGCCTCCTGGCTTTCATCGTTGGCCTCGCAATCGTCGACGATGTTGGAGCGGTACTCGTCATTGCAATATTTTACACCCAGCAAATATCTGTAATTTATTTATCAAGCGCATTTTCACTTATTGCCTTTTTGGCCGTAGCCAACTTTGCAGGCATACGCCGACCGCTTTTCTATATTTTGGTCGGTTTATTGACCTGGTGGACCATGCTCAAGTCCGGTGTTCATCCCACGGTTGCCGGTGTCGCAATTGCCTTGACGGTGCCGGCCCGGCCCAAGTCAGCGTCAAGAAAGTTGCTGAAGAAAGCGAAATCAACGATCAGTTCGATACAGAACAGAACAAAAGAGGTAAATGTTCTCGGCAGCAGACAGGATCACGAGCAGGTACTCGAAGTGCGTGATTTTGCAGAACGTGCCAGCACACCGCTGCGCCGCTGGGAAGATGCACTGGACTTACCGGTAGCGCTCTTTATCTTGCCGCTGTTTGCGTTGACCAACGCTGGCGTAGTGTTTGGCATGAGTACATTTGTCGATAGCCTCCAACATCCAACTGGACTGGGAATTATTGTTGGGCTTGTACTCGGAAAATTTGTCGGTATTTCTGGCACCTGTTGGCTGGGCCTTCGCTACAAAATAGGTCGCTTACCCGATGGCGTTAATCTTCAGCACATCATTGGTGTTTCCTTCATAGCAGGGATTGGCTTCACCATGTCCACCTTTATCGCCACGATCGGGTTCGATACACAACCCAGCCATCTCCATAACGCAAAGACCTCGATCTTGGTTGCTTCGGTTCTTTCCGCATTGCTTGGCGTGTCCTATCTCCGGATCGTCGCTACAAGGACCAATGTCGCCAAAATGAAATAGTGCGCGATGCGATATTGTCCGGCCTTTGCTGGGGAGACATTGGGCCAGAGCGAATTCGAGATCGTCGCGCGCTGGTCCGCGGATACATCACGACAAACAAGGGCGGCAAGACGCTTGAAGTGACTTTATTATTCGCTTCATTGCACGCTGTGTTCCAAACGAGCTCCGCGTTGGAATATGCCCGTGGAGGGCATCCGATACGCTTAGGCTTGCGCAGAGTCCCTGGTCGACATGCGACGTCCTTTGCGGGTGAGGGCCTCGAATACGTGCGACGCGCCACAGTACCCCGGTCGCTGGCGTGAGCTCTTCCTGGGCACTGCGGCAACCCAATACGGGCGTTCTACTTCACGGACTTCTTGACTCGATCGACCGCATCTTCGATCTCGTCGCCCGCTTCTTCCTCGGTCTCGTCGATTACGCGGCCCGCTTCTTCAACTGTGCCCGTGAGGCTGCGCCCGCCTTTCAGCTTGTCTCCGGTTTCGCCCATTATTAGGTCAGACGTATTTTCTCCATCCTCGCTTGCGTTCTCCAGCTGCCCTTCGTCCTGACACCCCGCTGCTGCAATCAGAATTCCGACGGCGACCGTTGCAATGCCTTTGCCAACCGTCTTTCTGTTCTTCGCGTTTGATTCGTGTCCTTGGCTGTTCATTGAGTCTCCTTGTTTTTTGTGTTGGTGATCAATTGCTACGCCTGGCGGAGCAACGATGCCTCGCTCTCGTCGGTAGCGACATCGGACGCTGATGCCTTTGTCCAGACTGCGGGCCCCGCGCTACTTATGTTTATGTGTACGGTGGCCGAGCAGTTGGTCCGTACACTTGTGCACAAAACGCTCTGCGGGCAGCGCATCCTGAACCCACTCGAGTGCATTAACGATTGCTGCGCTCCTCGGGGGCGGCCTCAAAAGTGCTCTGCATTTTCTCGAGCTCGCCAATCGTGCCACGCAAGTTGCCTTCGTCCTTCAAAAGGATCCCGACCGCTTTCCGACGTTCCTCGAGCACTTCTTCGGCAGCGATCACAGCCATTTCGACTTCCTCGCACTTCTTCAATGTTGATTCGAGTCTCTGCTTTGCTGTGGCGATTTTGTTCACGAGTTCCTGGGTCGCGTTTGACATCGAGCAACTCCTTTGTTTGGGGGGCGTACGCCGTTTCGGCGGCCGGTTGAAGAAGCGGGCGGCCCTATCTCAATTCGGCCGACAGTCCACAATCCGTGGCCGAGAACGATTGGTCTTCCACAACCTCAATCGATCCCCCACGCCGTAGAATCTCGACAACCAGATCGTCGATTAGATCGTCATCACCCCACGCCTCCTTCGCACGAGCATCATTCCGATCGAGGCGTGCCGGAATCTCTCGCATTTCCGGCGCACGCAGCAGGCGAATTCGCCCCATCGTCGCTTCCGCGACGATCTCCGAGATCTGGGTTACCGGTGGCTGGCCGCGATTGTCACCAGCATGCGATGCCTCATGACTGCCAACGAGGATCGACCAAGTTGCTTGGTGAAGATCCGAGAGCGACGTGTGATCCGCGTTTCCCTTGGCCAGGTCTTCCACCAGCGAGATCCCGCCGCCTAACGCCTTTTTCAATCCCGAACGATGCTGCGCATCCGCAGCAAGTATGAGAGGGAGGCCGTCGTCGGGCAGGCTCGCTTCGAGGCCACGCGCAACATGTTTGTAGAGTTTCTCGGTGTCTACTTGTCGTGCTCGCGGCGCGCCGCCTTGACCGTGGTAGACAGGCTGCGAGCCTGCACGACCGGTGCTGTGCGTATGAACGGACGGCTCCGAAAGCTGCTTGCCCAGGGCTGCTTCAAGGTTCTCAGGAAGGTCGGGTGCGGGCATCCTTCGTAGTTCGTCCTCGTCCCCTTCGAACAGCGCGACTTGGTTCGCGGAGAACGTCAGTACGCGATAGGAGTGAGGTCTCGCTGCCTCAAATGCGATCGGTCTCAAGCGTGCGCAGGAAGCAACTCGGGCGGATTCGTCGCAACGAAACGGAAGGCCGAATACACGTAAACCTTGGTCGGACGACCAGAACGCGGCGCGCGATTTAACCGTGGCGGCGGGCAGCGCCGCCTCCGACGAAAATCTCTTGAGTGCGTGAGCGGCTTTCTCGACATCATCTTCCGCAGCACCAAGCTCGCGCCAGCGAGCAAGCGCCTCTGAGACAACGCGCTCATGTCGCACAGAGTTCTGCGCAGCATCCGGAACGGCTGCGGTGACCGGCACGTAGAGACTGATAACGGGGCCATGCCGCTCGGCAAGATCTCGAAGATCAGAAGTTCGCGGAGAGGGGTAGTTTCGATCAGACATTAGTTCTCCTGTTTTTCGGGCTTGTGTGGGGCAATCTTTCGATGGCGGTAACGCTGGACGGGTTAGCGATCACTGCCCCCTTCAGGGGCTTTCACTGTAAGGACAGGACACGGCGCAGTCCTAAGTGTTCGCTCCGCGACGCTGCCCAAAAAGACATGGGCCAAGCCGGTGCGGCCATGCGTACCCATCACAATGAGATCGGCGTCGAGCTTCTCTGCGACATCGCAAATCTCTGCGTCGATTTTTCCGCCCTCAAGGACGTGCGTATCAATCTTCCCAGGAAATTTCTGGATTTCGCTGGCCACGTCGTGCAACGACGCGGCCGCGCCGTTCCGCACGTCCAGCATGTTGAACGCGACCGGTGGCG
>JBLHLE010000689.1:0-4848 GCA_047620805.1 Pirellulaceae bacterium | reverse complement strand
TCTAAGGCTTTCTGGAATTCCGTTGCTTCGACTGTCCCGCGGTTGGAGCAATTGGCCGTTCGGTCCCACAAGCCGCTGGACGCGACATGAAAAAGGGACCGATGCCAATCGCACCGTTATCCTCGCATTCCTAACATGCGAATTCCGGCAAGCCTCTGTCTCTAAGGCTTTCTGGAATTCCGTTGCTTCGACTATCTCGCGGCGGGAGCAATTGGCCGTTCGGTCCCACGCGGCATTCTTCGGAGACGTGCGCGCGTACGCCGCCAGTAATATACATACTTCAACACTGTTATAGCGATTTCTTCTGGCTGACGGTTAAACCCAGATTATTCATGAAAATCGCAGCGAGAGTGCGTAAGTGTTGTTGTGGCAAGGAGGGCAAGCGGTTCATCTGCATACGTCTTGTTCTATACGTTGAGGATGAATCGGGCAGTCCGACGCTGTCCACAGCGGCAACAACGTGCTCGCAGTAGATCGCTCATGAATAATCCGGGTTAAACGAACCCCCTCAAAACTTGAGTAAAGACAAAAAGACAAGCAGTAAAGAGTCCTATCTACTCGAAGAGATCACAATAACCGCCAGTTTTCGCGGCGAAATTGGCTGCAACGCGACGCTACTTTAAGAGGGAGACGGCATCTGTTGGCGCTTTGCGAATTAAGCGAAATCCAACCCAGTCTTTTGTGTCAGCCAGCTTCTCATACTGGTCGTTCAATAATTCCCGCAGCGATTCCTGTCGCTTGAATTCGGCCATATTTGTAATGACAAAGTGAGATGGCCGATGCTCCGCAATTAACTTGCGCAATTTCATTTGCGAAGATTCTTGCTCCACGCCGCGGGCAGCTAGGTGGCGAAGATCGGCTGCGGTCGGCCACCACTGCGTGACGATCCAGCCGTGATGCATCAGCGGCAATCCGTATTCTTCACTCAAACAGATTACCGTATTACCGTTGCCGACTCGCTGTCCGATTTCTCGGTAAATGTCTTCTCGCTTTTGCTGTTGTTCAGTTGATTTGACGAATTTGAGGGAGGGCAAACCGAATCTCAATACGGCAATTACCAGTACGGCAGCACATGCAGCGCGAGCCCAATTCACTAATTCGTATTTCTTCAGGCCTGCTCGGGCCAATTCTGCTAACGGAGACATGCAGACAGCAATGATCGGTACAAGTGGTGCCTGATAGTAGTTGTGTGTCATCGTGTGCCAAGTGAAAAACATGGCGTAGGCGACGTAACCGGCCAACAGTCCCAGGCCGCTCCAGTTGCGTTTTTGTCCCGCCATCAAGCAACCGCCTAGGCAAGCTGCGAGCAGGGCCACCCAGCCAATGGTTCTTTCAACTTGTACGAGCCACGCGGTATAGAACTCAGACGACAACAACAACTGCGGCAAGAGCTTCGAATCGAGTTGATGCGATAGGCATAGCACGACATACAACACACTTGGTACGAGCATCAAGCCGACGACGATGTAGGTCGATCGGGTCGACAGAACTTGGTGGATTCCACGTTCCATTAAGATTGGCAAAAAGACCAGGCCGAGCAGAGGCAAGAACACGATTCCCGGCTTGACTAGAATCGCGATGCCCGCGATCGCGCCGAAGGTCAAAGCGTTTTTCAGCGACTCCAAAGGAGGTCGACGAACCGCCTGCCACATCGCGATGGTAAAGGCGAAGACCATCAGCGATTCAGGTTGAAAGCTACGGCTGACCACCATGCCAAACGGCGACAAGAGGTAGAAGGCCGTCGCCAATAAGCCACCAAAGATTCCGTCGGATAGATGGCGTCCGGTCGCAAAAACGAAGTAGCCACCGGCGAGCCAGAACAGAGAGGTAAACGCGGCACCCAGCCAGGGCATCTCTTGCCCCGATACATAGTATCCCGCGGCCGCTAAACTCTCCACGATCGGAGGTTCGATGATCGCTCGAGTTTGATTCTCCAGCCAGCGATGTTCCGCCGTTCCAGGTTCCGTGCCAGTCGTTTGCAGCCAAATTCGTCGAGCAATATTGGTTCCGTGGTACTGACGGGTCAGATGGAAATCGATAGGCCAGTCGGTAATCGTCATGCCGCGAATTCCCGTCGCCAAAAGAATGGTAACGGACGCAATGGCGAGAAAACAGCGGATCTCTACAGCCGTAGCAGGTTGCAGCCAAGCGAGTAGCTCGGACGGTTTGCGAAACCAACGTGGCAGAACATTGAGCATCACCTAGCTCCAGCTGGTCAAATTGAGTCTCAAAACGACAAGAGACCGTTCTACTTACGAGAGTATTTGCGGAGGATAACGATTCAATGGAATGCGCGCTTAGGACCAGAGAAGTCCCGCGATTCGGTCAGAAAGTAGACTGGCAAGGTGGGTTTTGCGGATTTTGCAGCTTACAAAAACGCCCAAATTGAGGCAATTGGAGATCCAGTGCAATACAATACGAACTTGGCCCCTTCACTTCGACATAATCTGGCGAGCGATGAAAAAAAAACTTCGATCAACCCTCAAACGCCATTCGCGTGGCCAGCGGTTAACATTGGAACATCTGGAGCCACGCCAGATGTTGGCCGCCGTCATCAGCGAATTCTTGGCCAGCAACAACAGTGGCCTGCAGGATGAGAACAGCAACACGCCCGATTGGATTGAGATTTGGAATGATGACTCCACAGACATCGATCTAACGGGTTGGCATTTGACCGACACCTCCGACGATTTGCAAAAATGGAGTTTTCCGTCTACCAACCTTCCTGGCGATTCGCGTTTGGTCGTGTTCGCCTCTGGAAACAACACCGTTGCGACTGGGCCCAACGGAGAGCACCACACTAATTTCCCACTCTCCGCCAGTGGTGGCTATCTTGCGTTGGTTCAACCGGATGGGCAAACTGTCGCATCACAGTATTCGAGCTACCCTGCACAGCTAACGGACATCGCGTACGGAGTCGGCTCGACGATTTCGCAAGCTTTGGTTGCCGACGACGATCATGGTACGGTGAATTTTCCGACGGACAATTTGGACGCCAGCAACTGGACCGGAGGGATTGAGCCGTTCGACGATTCTCCAGCAAACGGTTGGCAGGCGATTCAACAAAGTATTGGCTACGATGAATTAGGAACGGTGGCAGGCGAGACCATCGGCAACCCAATTGTCAGTCGCGCGGGGCCCGACGGCGCCAACGGCAGTATCTTCGTTTCCGACGGCAACCCTTTTACGCAGACGGGACCGCTGACCAGCTGGTCGATGTACAGTGACAACACTCTCCAGATTACGCCATTGATTCTTGAGTTAGTGGGCGGTGGCTATATTATTCGAGGTATAGGAACCACGCGCACAAGTGATGGCTCGGGCGCGCAGAGTTTTGACTTCGGATTGGTCGGTGGAAGCGATGCTGTCGGGTCGGGTTACTACTTCGGCTGGAAGGACGGCTCCAACGGAGGCAACAACACCGGCGTATTCCCGTTCGACAACGGCGGTAGCGGAAGCGTACGTTGGTTCAGCACTCACACCACTTTCAGCCCCGCTGAGTCACTCGGTAGTGGCACCGCATTTGCCCGTGTCTATTCGTTCCAAGCTACCGTGGGACTGGAGTCACTCGATCCACAATCGGACGTCGCTGCCGCGATGAAAAACAACACGACATCGGCATACTTGAGGCTTCCGTTTGATGTAAGTGACAAGGCGAATATCGACTCGTTGAAATTCCAGGCCAAATACGACGATGGTTTTGTTGCCTACCTTAACGGTATCGAGATCGCTCGTCGAAACGTAAGTGGTGTCGCCGCGTTCGATTCTGTCGCAAGCGCCGACCGAACGCGAGTCGAGGTGGTCGATTGGGAAACGATCGATGTCTCCGCCGTTTTGGGAAGCTTAGTCGAGGGCCCAAATGTGTTGGCTGTCCACGGCCTGAATGACTCGATCGCCAGTCTTGACTTCTTTCTGCAAACAGAGCTGTCCGGATTGTCGACGAGCACTAATCTGTACTTGCCTGAACCGACGCCAGGCAGCCTTAACGGAAGCGGTCTAGCGGGGATCGTCGCGGACACTTCCTTCTCAGTCGATCGAGGATTTTTCAACTCCGCTTTTGAAACTCAAATTTCATCCGCGACTCCTGGTGCGACGATTGTCTACACTACCGACGGCACCGCCCCAACACTCGAAAACGGAATTCAAGTCCCCTCCCCTACTCCGCTTGATATACCACTTGCCGCTGTCACTATTTCCGAGACGGTGACGCTGCGGGCGGCCGCGTTTGGCGAGAACATGATTCCGACAAACGTCGACACGCATACTTACATCTTTGTTGCCGATGTAGTGCAGCAGCCGCTGATGAGCACGTTGATTACACTGCACCCTACCTGGGGAACACTGGTCGATGATGCTCTGTTAGCCATTCCGACGATTTCGATTTCCACTGACAACAGCATCTCCCAAATCGAGACGGGCGTATCGTTTGAAGTACTTTACAGCGACGGTCGCGGCTCAATTCAAGTTAATGCGGGTGCCGAACATTATGGTGGTCACAGCCTGAACTCGCAGAAAAAAAATATTCGGATCAGCTTTAAGAACGAATACGGCGACTCGCGATTGGTCCATCCGTTTTTTGACGACGGAACGGCGGACGATTTCAAACAATTGCTTTTGCGTTCAGGGTCTCACGATAATTTCTACTGGGTCCACCCCTCCGGGGCACGTGGCAACTATGTACGCGGGCGGTGGGCGTTCGATCGCCAATTGGAGATGGGGCATGTAGCACCACAGGGAGAGTTCCATCACGTCTATGTTAATGGAGAATATCACGGACAGTTCCACTTGATGGAACGTCCCAACGCCGATTTCATGGCATCCTACTTCGGCGGTACGGCAAGCGACTAC
>JBLHLE010000688.1:0-4854 GCA_047620805.1 Pirellulaceae bacterium | reverse complement strand
CGCTAGAAGTGTCGCAATTACCGCGCACCCTGTGCGAAGCAGCACACTAGAGTTAAAAATAGAGACAAATGTAACGAGTTTCGAGAGCCCCGATCTTTCACTTCGGCGGATTCGCCTGTTCCGCCTCTCGAATTAACTGTTCCAAGGCGGAGTCGAGAGCCTGCTCGCCAGGGTTTCCCCGCCATTTGCGGCGTATTTTCCCCTGGTGGTCGACGACGTAAAAGGTCGGCGTACCTGGCGAATTCCATTGCGTCATGATTTCGTTGTCTTCGTCCACAAACGATCGCCAGTTAATTTTCTCCTTGACCATTACTTCCTTGAGCTCATGAGGTTCGCGAGGCAAACAATTAACGCCGATCAAGGCAAAGGGCTTGTCTTTCAGTTTATTTACGAGCGACCGCTCGTGTGGCCAAGTGGCCCGTCACGTCAGTCAGAACTCCATCCAGAAATAGAGCAGCACAACTTTTCCACGATAGTCGCTCAACTTGAATTGTTGGCCATCTTGGTCCTTACCTTTGATATCTGGAGCGAACATGCCGATTGCCAAGCGACGGATGTCGCTCAACTCACTCATGGCTCGCGTGCCCACGGCAGCACCGCCAGGCATTTTCACATCGCCGAATTCTTCGGCTGCCCGCTTAAAAAGCGCTTCGATTCGATTGGCCAATGCCCCGCGATCCAATCGCTGTAGTCGTGGCAGGAACTTCTCTCCTAAAGCAAGTTCGTAGCACTTGGCCAACTCGGGACGGTCATCGGCCAGTTGAACTAGCTGAAGTTTGTCATTCAGAAACTGGCCCAGCGAAATGCAGGCTAGACCGCGGGTGTCGCGTCGAGGATTGTCTTTTGGTACCGCAACGAGAAACTCCTCGTATTCCATCCGGTAGCCATACCGTATACGGTCGATGATTGGGCCGATATTGTCGCTGGCGACGTGGTCTCGCATCAGAATTGCCACAATTTGCACGACCGCGTCACTGCTGACCCCACGCGGGAAATCTGAGCTGTTCGTTTCCCAAGCGATTTGCGCTGCGGAGTCGGTGGAGTTCGCAATTTGAATAGCCTGTCTCAGAATCACCAACGCAATGGGATCGTCTGCATGTTTCTTTGCCAGTTGGACAAACCTGATCGGAAACTTTCCGAGGTTTTCCACAGCGGCTTTTCGTTGCAGGTCGGTCTTGGCTTCCCGCATGCCGACACTTATTGGTCGGTATTCCCTCAGCAATGTGGCATACTGTTCAGCCGCAGAGCCAACGTCTGTTTGGCTATCTGCGTTTGCTAAAGATAGATTAACAATAATCGCAATGACGACGATTGCAGTAACGAACTTATTCATGCCAAGTCTCTTGCTGAAAGTAGCAGTGGCGATTTGAATTCACGTATTCGACGTGAACAATTAAATCTACGAATTGACGATTCGGTTTCGCGCCCCTTGGAGTTCGAGTTCGTCGAATTCCTGCTCGATCTCGTCTAGGTACTCTGACAGTCTAACTTGTTTGTTAGCTAGTTGCCATTCTGAGAAATATTGTAAAAGGTGGGGATCGTCCAGCACTTTTGCGGCAAGTTCGATGATCAGGGAGTTTGGGATGTGACGCTTGGGATTCAGCAGTCCGCAGGCGATGTCGACTCCGAGCTGTTGGCAGCCAATTACAAATGCCGTCGCAGCGCTACGCGACTGACCCGCTCGACAGCAAACCATGAGGTTCTCTGAACTCGCTGCGAATTCAACAGCGGCGCGAATGTCATCGGAAGTCGGCGGCCGTTTTCCACGACCGTTCGCCAACACATCGTCAAACCTTAGATAAAGGTGATCGCGGGTATGATTGGAGACGAATTCGGAGTGGGATAGGAGTGCGATAGCCCCGAATCGAGAACGACTATAGCGTCCCAGGATGCTGGTTCCTGTTCGAGCAAGAAGCTGCCAGAAAGGTAATTGCGGATAACGATGTTGATTAGATGTCCTTGGCAACATCGTGATGACTCTTCAATGAGCGAGGCCTCGAGAATTATGGAGATCAACCGCACTCAACACAAGTCAGGACAGCCTTCTCAACAGTTAGCTGTGCTCGAAATCGTAACGAAGATCGTATGGCTGACCGCAAGGCTAGTCGCAACTATCACGTAATACACGCGATGTGCCAATAAAATCTAATTGAGTAACGAATCCAGCGGACAAATTTCGTTGACCCACGGTCTTATTTCTGAGACAAACTAGTGCCGGTGACTTTACCTTCCAGCACTGCGCGAGCCTATGCGGCCGCGGTAAGTTTCTAATCTAACTATCAATTCAACATCCTTTCCACAAGTGATTCACACCATGTTGTTTAAAGCCAAGTTGTTTAAAGCCAAATTGTTGTTCAGCTGTGTTTGCTTCGCGTCCATCTTCTTTGTGAGGTTGGCCACTGCGGCGGACAGTTACACGGAGAGCCCTGGGACTGATGGTAACGGGGACTTTGCCATCGGTCCGGAGTATCGGGTTGATCCGGACCTGACAGATCGCGGTAATCCCAAGGGGAAGCAGTTTGCGTTTTCGATGCGTTTGGCGGACAGCAAAATATTTAATGGCAAAGATTCCACTCTTGACCCTAAAAAGCCCGTACGTACCGAACGCCAGATTACCGTCTACATCCCGGCCGCTTATAAGGATGGTACCAAGGCTCCGATTCTCGTTACTCACGATGGCCCGAGTCGTTTGAACCTCGTCCGTAACGCACTCGACAATCTGACGATATCAAAAGATCCCAATCGCAAACTTCCGGCGTTCATCGTAATCGCTGTTCAAAATGGTGGTAACGACAGTTACGGGAGTCAGCGCGGTCTGGAGTATGACACGATGTCCGACCGCCTCGCTCGATTCATCAACGATGAAGTTTTGTTAGCCGTATTGAATAACGCGGACATTAAAGCTGCCTATCCGAACATCGCGCTCACCGACAATCCTTGGGGAAAAGCCGCGATGGGCTGCAGTTCCGGTGGTGCCGCGGCTCTTACAATGGGCTGGTTTCGTCCCGACTTGTTTCGTCGCTTGATCACCTACTCCGGTACCTTCGTCGATCAACAGGACGATGACGCTGCCGAAGAAGCGACCTACCCGCTAGGCGCTTGGGAGTACCATTCCAGCATGAAGCTAATCGAAAACACTGAGAAGAAACCCTTGCGAATCTTCACCCACGTTTCTGAGAACGACAATCGCTCGAAAGACCCCGAGAGCACTTATCACAATTGGGTGATGGCCAACAAGCGAACTGCCGCAGCCTTGAAGGCAAAGGGTTACGACTACCGCTTCGTCTACAGTCACGCAACTCGTCACTGCGATGGCAAGGTGTTTGAGCAAACGCTGGCCGACACACTTGTATGGATGTGGCGAGGCTACCACGGCGAATAACTATCAGGCCAATCGTCGCAGGATTTGTCCTTGTTTTACATTGCTTGCCGTACATTGCTTTTATGCACTGTTCATTGCGTATTTGTTCCGCGGAGCTACAACTCATGACCTTTGAAAACTCAAACGAGAAATCCCCGAAAACCAGTTCGCTCGATCGTCGACAGATGTTGACCTACGCGGCGTTCGGATCGGCGGCAGTTGCCAGCTCGGTTGCAACTCCCGGAGTTTCCGCGTCCGAATCGACGAAGCGTGGCAAGCGATATTCGATGAAGAAGTCGATCAATCAGTGGGCGTTTCCCTATCCTGATAAGATGTCGCTGAAAGAGTGTATGCAGTTAGCCAAAGATGCTGGGTTCGACGGCATCGAGCTGAATTATGATTTAGAAAATGACTTGTCGCCAAAATCTACGACCAAGGACTATCACGCGATTCGGCGAATGGCGGAAGATATCGGAATCGCGATCAGCGGAGTTTGCTCGTTTCTGTTCTGGCCGTACCCTTTAACGAGTAACGATCCGAAGGAGCGCGCTCGCGGTATGGAACTCGCCGGTATGATGACTCAAGCGGCCCATGATTTGGGCACCGAGAATCTACTCGTAGTTCCAGGAGCCGTGCACATGCCTTGGCGAAAGGATCACGATCCGACGCCCAATGATCTGTGCGATCGCCGAGCCAGATCGGCAATTGGAAAGCTTCTGCCGCAGGCCGAAAAACTTAAAGTTCATTTGAACATTGAGAATATCTTCTTTAATGGTTTTCTGTTGTCGCCCGGTGAAATGATTGACTTCGTCGACAGCTTCTCAAGCCAGTACGTGAAGGTCCATTTCGATACAGGCAATATCATGGAATACCAGTTTCCCGAACACTGGATTCCAATGCTCGGAAAAAGAATCAAGAACGTGCATCTAAAAGAGTACACGAAAAAGGGGAGCGACCATTCGCTCGAGTCATTTCGCCCGCTATTGGACGGGACCACCAACTGGCCCGCGGTCTTGAACGCTTTCGAGGCAGTTGGATACGACCAGTATCTGACGTTCGAGTATTTTCATCCCTACCAACATCACCCCGAGGCACTGATCTTTCAAACTGCCGATTCGCTCGATCGCATGCTGGGAATTAAATAGCCGAGGCGATTTTCGTTTCACATGGGAGGCTCACGAAGGCACAAAGACTCGAAGAAAGAAAAAAGGAAAGAGATACTGCCAAGTCATGCAGGGGCACTGGAAATGAAATTGCACTAGGCAATTGGCCCGTCGCCGTCGCAGGCGAATTCGTCGTGAATATCTAGAATTGGTTGGACATCTGGATGGATGTCGGGGTTGCCGAACGCACCAATAAAGGCGCATGTCGAATAGGACTTCGTTGCTCGCTCGTAATCCTGTTCCCAATCGCGGTAGATTCTTTCAGTCGATGCATCGGGCCAAGGGAATCGAGAGGGTGGCTTAACGACCCCACAGCGAAATGGTTTCGGG
>JBLHLE010000687.1:0-4862 GCA_047620805.1 Pirellulaceae bacterium | reverse complement strand
GGCATTCAGGTCCGCTGCGAGTTACCCTTGATCTAATAAAACGAATATCTTGGCGCGAAGGCTTTAAACACGCGTATACACCAAGTACGGTTTACAGTCGCGATGGACGGCGGTTCGAATATCGAAACCTCAAATGGACGTCTGGTTCCGTTCGAATGTTGGTCGGTGAACAGCTCGTCGAATTGCCATTTGATACCGTCGCCGAGTTGCATTTTCCGGAGCAAGATCCGTGGCGTGCTTACTATCGCGAGTTAAAGAAGCTGACGGAAGTGGGAGTTGGACGACTCTATCGGATCGAAGCAACCACTGGCTTGGTGGCGACGGGCAATTCGCTGGATTTCGATGCCATGGCCCATTCGCTCACCCAAGATCGAGATCGTCTTGTTCACACGTTAAAGCGATTAATGAAATCTCGCGAGGCCGCCTTAACTCGCGCGGACAGGGCCAGGCAAAGCTATGAGCAGCGTCAAAAGGATGTCGAGGCAAAAAACCAAATTGCTCTGACTAGGTACGAGCAAGATCTGAAGAAAATTAATCAGAGCACTCGGCTAACCGAGCGCGAGAAATCTCAGAAATTGAAGTCTCTTAAAGACCAGACAATTGGTCGCGCTCAAGAACAGCGATTGAGAAGCGCGCAGCACGCCAAAGACGCACTGGAACGCGCCATCGCCAGTAGCAAAAGGCAGCTTGGTTTTCTCGACCAACAGCTGGAAAAAAATAGAGCATCCCTACGTCAGTTCGATTCGAGTAGCGACCCAGAACAGTGGTTTCACAAAGTCGTTCCAGCGTGGAGTCTCGACGAAATGTGGGTCCCGTTTGCGAAAATCCGGACGAGCCTCTGGTTCGACACACACGAAGTTCCCGTTTCTCGGCTCTCTCCAAAACTATCCAACGGAACGCTGAAATTGGGACACGGCTTTCGCATTTCGCTGGACCGCAGCGTGACTGGCGAGGCGCTTCAAACGGACGAGGTTGATTTTGGCTGGGGCATTGGTGTTCATGGCGACAATCACATGGTCGTGGAAATCCCCAAATTTTCCGTCGCCTTTAGAACTCGCCTGGGACTGAATGAAACCGTTGGAGACGGCGGGTGCGTCAAAGCAAAAGTGTATCTCAATTCGACTGACGATAAGCCGCTGTATACAAGCCCAACACTTGTGGGCGGTACGCAGTTGGTCGACACCAATTGGCTCGAGTTGCCCGCGGACCGCGTTCCAAAGACTCTTATTCTACGGGTAGTCGCCAATCCGGCAGACCGCCCAAGTCCTGCGGACCCTCTAGATATCCGCGACCACTTCAATTGGCTTGAGCCAACGATTTCCGTCGATCTGGAGCAGCTTGAACATCACGTCCAGCAACTGAGTGAGTAACTGATGTGACTGCAAAGAATAGTTTTGCTTCGCGGTCGAGTTCTCCGTACAATCATGCTCACCCCGGGCAACAACCATCCCGCCTCGATCTCTAGGAGTCTGAAGATGTATTGTCGATTCATCCTTTCTGCAATTGTCGTTTTTGTGTTTTCGATACAAGGCTTTGCTGCCGATGAGCACAAGCACGACCATGACCATGAAGGACATGTGCATTTTTCAATTCAATCAGCTAAGAGTGGCAAATGGTCGGAGCCGGCGACTTGGAAACCAGCGCGTGTACCCAAACACGGCGATCGCGTGTTGGTTAGCCGTGAGACGTTTGTCGAATACGATGTAAAGAGCGAGGATGCGATACGCTTACTTCAAGTCGTCGGAACGCTCAGCTTCGCTCGCGACCGCGATACGGAACTGAATGTGGGTGTTTTGAAAATTCAGAACAGCGATACCTGCACTGAGAGCGGATTCGCTTGTGACTTCCACAATGTAACGGCCGGTGGCGAACCAATTGTCGTGCCAGAATCGAAGTTGCCCGCTCTACTCGTCGGCACTGCCACCGATCCGATCCCCGCGAAGTATACGGCCAAGATTCGCTTACACTTTTTTGAGGGGATGAATGAAAAGGATGCGCCTGCAATCGCTTGCTGTTCGGCACGACTCGAAATTCATGGCTCTCCATTGACGCGAACTTGGACGAAACTAGCGGCGGACGCAGAAGCCGGCTCGAAGGTCGTTGTCGCTCAAGATGAATTGACTGGTTGGCGAGTTGGAGACGAGGTGATTGTAACGGCCACGGAACGCGGTGAGGCCGGTGGAAGTTATCGTCGCAACCCGGACAATGCCAATACGGAGCTTCGAAAGATTACCGCAATCGATGGCCAACAGATTACGTTGGACCAACCGCTAAAGTCGACTCACCTTGGCAGCGGCGAATTTCGCGGCGAAGTGGCCAACCTGAGTCGCAACGTCGTTATCGAAAGCGCGGATCCCGATGGCGTTCGCGGACATACGGTGTACCATCGCTTCAGCCGCGGTGGCGTCAGCTACGCCCGTTTTGCTCATCTCGGCAAAGAGGGTGTCCTCGGCCGTTACGCACTTCACTTCCACCTCGTAGGCGATACGATGCGAGGCGGTGGCGTTCTAGGAGCGGCGATCGTCGATTCCCACAACCGTTGGATTACCATCCACGGCACCAACTATTTAGTCGTCCGTGATTGCATCGGCTACAAAAGTGTTGGGCATGGTTTCTTTATGGAAGACGGTAGCGAAATCTACAACTTGCTCGATCGCAACTTAGGTGTGCACGCCTACTCTGGCAAGCGTCTGCCAAACCAAGTTTTGCCGTTCGACCCGAACGATGGCGCGGCATTTTGGTGGAGCAATGGCCGCAATACGATCACTCGAAACATTACCTGCGAGAATGATGAGTACGGATATCGCTACGATATGCAGCACAGCCGCTACTTCGATTCGACGCTACCCATCGTGCAGCCCGACGGTTCCGAAAAGAAAGTTGACGTCCGCACGATTCCAATTTGGCGATTCGACAATAACGAAGCTCACGCCGAGGGGTTCTATGGCATGGTGGTTGCCGCGAATGGCAATAGCCAACCCGATACCGCGATTACGAACCAAAAGCAGTTGGAATTCTTCAAGAATTTCGATTGGACGGGCCCCGATGTCCAACATCCCCATATGATCAGTAACCTCTCCATTTGGGGAGCTCACTACGCATTTCGACCTCATAGTCCGTCGATGCGAATGGAGAATGTTCGGCTGCACGACGCCGCCTACGGCGTGTATCGGCCGGCGTTTGAAAACCACGAGTACGTGAATTTGACCATCTCAAAAATGGGGTCTGAACCGTTCAATCGAGGCATGGACGACGCCAGCGCTCAAACTGGCAAGATCTCGGTCGACGGTTTGACGTTTACTTCCGGTTACGGCAACAAGTCGACTCCCCTGGTCCAAATTAGCGATGTGGATATCAACGGCGATGCGGAAACCCATATTCGAAATGTGAAGGTTAATCGACCCGAGCAGTTTCGCGATCGCTGGCCGCTATTTAATCGCGGTGGTGGACCACAAGTGACACCGATCACAGACGGTGTGCCGATCTTTGTGCACGACTATTTCGGCCCCGGCCGCCACGCGAAAGTTGTTAGTGTCGCAGCCAAAGATCTGATCAACGACGGGAATAAATACAAATCGGAAGAGACTTTGACGGGCAGTGAGGCACGCGTTGCCGAAGTTAGTGATGTGGAGTGGCCGGAAATCCTTTCGCCTGTAGACGACCTTCCTCCCGCGACGATCATTACTCAGGCTACTTCCAAGAACGGCAATACTTTCGTTCGCGGTGTGACGCATGACAACGGCGAGGTCACTCAGGTGACGGTCAATGGCAAGTCGGCGTCGCTGACAGCAACATCTGCGGGAGTCACCGATTGGCAGATCGAATTGACTGGTACTCCCAAGAAAATCCTGGCGTTCGCCAAGGACGATTCGGGGAACGTCGAGCAGACCCAGCACAACTACCTTCGTTAGTAAAGCTGATTTCTCTTCACCTCAGTACTCAGTACTCAGTACTCAGTACTCATAAAATATCACTCATTGTTCTTCGCTCCTTCCCCCTGCCGAGTCACCGCACTCCAAAGTCATAGACGATCACTGGGAACTCAATGGAGTGCTCCGACTTGTCGGAGCTTTCCTTTTCATTTGCGTCTCAGTAAAGCATGGGGGACTCAGGCAACCGGTCGCTCGCGTCGTGCTCTGAAAGTTCATCGGAAGAACTATTTCTGACCGATGCAGATGAGTTCTTTCATCGTTCTCGCGTACATTTTGCCGTTGGCATATGAGAGGCTGGAGAGCGACCACGTTTCCGTTGCGGGTCCGAGGTCGCTAACGGATAGTACAGCGGATTCGTCCAAAACTTTGGCATTCCATTTCAAGACGTATACGATGCCAATCATCGTTGGCATGTAAATCTTGTCACCGATTACTGTGGGGCTCGCTGCGGAAACGTGTCCCCAGCCGTTACCTGCATTGCGACGATCTTGAGTTGCCACGAACCCGGCGGCGTTTTTCATGTCGTTCGGCAATGCCTTGGTCCACTCTGTTGTATCTTTCTTGCCCGTTCGCCTAATAACCTGAACGGGGACTTGGACGTACTCGACTTTGCCCGTGACGATGTTGACTCGACCGATCAGGAAATCATCGTGGGCGCGGAAGTAGTGATAGTCGCCTACCAGGCAATTCGTTTGATTGGTGACTGCCTTTTTGCCTTTGATCGATTGTTCAACTTGGGTGACGTACGTTTCGTCTATTTGCCGGCGAACGGTGACGTTCTGCTTTACTGAAACTGACGCAGTGATTTTACCAGTAGCGACGTCGATCGTCAGGTGTTTACCGCCAGCAAAAACGCACGCGACCTTGGAATTCCAGGCCATGTTCTGCGCGCAGGGGAATCCATTCACCGGGATTTCCCAAATCGATTTT
>JBLHLE010000686.1:0-4876 GCA_047620805.1 Pirellulaceae bacterium | reverse complement strand
GTTCTGGGGTACTAGGTTCTGGGCAATCAGCTCCTAGACAATCTCGTGAATTGGCGATCCCGACGTATTCTTGGTCGGTTATGCCTGCCCTCTCTGTGCGAAGCGCAGAGTTGGCTGCGGAATTCATAAATCTACGCAAAGTCGACCAATCGAGCCAACCGACCAATTAAACCCGCGAATTGGGGAGAAGTTGCGGAGAAGATGGGAAAATCAGTCGCGATTCAGAATGCTAACGGCCCAAAGGCGATTCGGCCGCGTCAGTTCGATGGCTCCCGAAGTTCGGCTAATTCTCGGCCACAGGTGGAGCCAAGTTGACAAGACCGTCATTAGATCGCCGTAGCTGACCACAAGCGGCGTTGATCTTGTCCCCTTTTCGTTTGCGAAATTGCACACTCAGCCCGCCCCTTTCCAGGATCCTGCGAAAGCTGTCGCAGGCGTTGTTCGACGGCGTCTTATAGGGCAACCCCGCGACAGGGTTGTAGGGAATGACGTTCAACATAGCTGGTCGTCCGCGCAGCAAGTTGACTAGTTGAGTTGCATCTTGTTCGCTGTCGTTGATACCGCCCAGAAGGACGTACTCGAACGTCAGCCGTCGACCGGAGGCCTCGAAATATGAGTCCGCCGATTCGAGAATACTAGCCAGTCCGATTTTCTTGTTGACTGGTACCAGCTGATCGCGAAGTTCGTCGTTGGCAGCGTGCAGGGAGACGGCGAGTTGATATTTGGAATTGCGTTCGGTCAATCGGTCGATTGCTGGCGGCAGCCCGACGGTGGAAATCGTAATGCGTCGAGCACTGATATTCAGCCCTTTGGGATCGCTCGCCGTATCCAGTGCCGCCAGCAGGCGATCGAGATTCGCCAACGGCTCGCCCATTCCCATTACCACAATGTGGCTCAGACGCTCGTCGTCGGGGAGGAGGCGTTGTAGCAGCAGCATTTGTTCAACGATTTCGCCCGTGGTTAGATTTCGTTCGACACCGTCCAGTCCGCTGGCGCAGAAGACGCACCCCATTGCGCAGCCAACTTGACTGCTGATGCATATCGACCGACGCATTCCGTCCCGCAACAACACGCATTCGATCCTTCCCCCGTCGTGAAGTTGCAAGAGAAGTTTCTCTGTGCCGTCTTCTGCTTGTTGATGGCGAGCGACTGTTGTGGTCCACAATGAAAACTCTTCGTTCAACTGCTCGCGTAGCGGTTTTGGCAAGTCGGTCATTTCCTCGAATTCCTCCGCTCGGTTTTCGAAGAGCCACTTTTGGATCTGACGCTCCCGAAAGGCAGGCAGGTTATGCAGGGTCAGCCAATCGGAAAATGCTGCGGATTCGGGATCGAGAAGATGTTTCATTGGAATATTAGCGAGTAAATGGGGGCTGGTGAATTGCTTGGAGTACGAATCGTCTGACGTCATTATGACGAAAGTTGCTTAATTATTTCCGCCAGTTCGCCGTTTGACAGCGCCAGCTCGAAACCTTCGAGGTCGCGATATACTTTGTGGCTGCAGAACTTCACCACCCAGTTATTTTCCAGCGGGCTAATCGTAACGACTACGCGATTGTGGCGATACGCTTCCCACATTTCAATTGCCGTGCCCATCGAAGCCTGTGGGATGAAGGCAATCAATACATCGACATCTCGGCACATGACGTTGTGCGCCATAAAGACTTCGCGGCCGGTCGCGTTGTCGTAGTCAATTGAATCACTGTGGTCGGCCAGCGGATCGTACACGTCAGCATCTACAAATGCCGATTCCAGCAGTTCCCGCAATCGACCGCGGTAGTCTTGATCGTGCAGCGAGTTTTCACGGAGCGATCCTTGCATGATTCCTGCAAGAAAGAAGCGCAGTCCCATGGTTCACTCTCTCCCAACCGTACAATCAAACCCGCACCCAAAACCTGTAGCCTGTGAACAAACCGGCAGGCTGTGTAACAGCACATTGCTATGAAATACGCTTCGCGCAACCACCATTCTGGATTAGACCGCCGCAAAGCTCAACGCCTAACTTAAACTTGCCCCCTTTCGACCTGCTCCCTTGTTGGCTCGGGCTGCTGGTGGCGTTACGATGTGAGGCACATTTCAGTGCCAATGAGCGGTACCAATGGGACCAGTGTCAATGAGCTGGACCAGTGTCAATGAGCGGGACAGTAGTGAGTTAGCAACAATGGGCGAGGAGTTTAAAGTGGCAAAAGCGAGCAAAAAGAGGACCGGGGCGAAAGCCGTCAATTCAGCACAAGTCCGCGAAGTCGACCTACAGGTTGACGAGAAACTCGCGGTTGATTTAGTCATGGACCTGCTGGCGATTCCAGGGAAGAGTGGCCAAGAGGGGGCGGTGGCGGAATTTATCAAACAGCAACTGCTGCGGGCCGGCGTTCCTCAATCGGCAATTGCAACCGACAAGGCGAATAGCCGCACGCCCATCAACGGCGAAACTGGAAATCTCGTGCTGACGCTACCGGGGACGATTCGTGGACCGCGGAGAATGTTGTCGGCTCATATGGACACTGTACCAATTTGCGTCGGCTGTAAGCCGGTTCGTACGAAAAACCTCGTCCGTTCCGCCGATCCCACGACGGGGCTAGGGGCGGACGACCGGGCCGGTGTCGGCGTAATTTTGACTGCGGCGTTGGAAATTGTACGCCGCGGATTGCCCCATCCTCCGCTCACGTTCTGCTGGTTCATTCAAGAGGAAATCGGGCTGCAAGGAGCGCGGTT
This sequence comes from Pirellulaceae bacterium, assembly GCA_047620805.1. GTDB lineage: Bacteria > Planctomycetota > Planctomycetia > Pirellulales > Pirellulaceae > JBLHLE01. The sequence goes on along the minus strand of JBLHLE010000686.1, from coordinate 2,167 downwards.
GATAAACAAGTCCATGCTTAAGAACCCGCAGTACGCTTTCAACTGGGACGGTGGTTCGCCATGCAAATTGACCATCGGTGCAACGGGTGGATACCGACTCGATATTGATGTTCGTGGAATCGCCTCGCATGCGGGCGGTGCCCCAGAATGGGGTGTAAGTGCGATTTCGATTGCGTCGTTAGCCATCGCTGATTTGCAACGTAACGGCTGGCACGGATTAATCCAGAAAGGCAAAAATCTGGGGACGAGTAACGTCGGCATGATTAGCGGAGGCGAAGCCACTAACGTGGTCACCGATTACGTGCAATTGCGAGCCGAGGCCCGCAGTCACAATCCGAAATTCCGTCAGAAGATCGTTGCCGAAATCGAAAATGCCTTCAAGCTTGCCGCTAAAGAAGTCAAGTCGATCACGGGTGCAACTGGAACTGCCGAAATTCGCGGACGATTGGATTACGAAGCTTTTAAACTCAGCGAAAATGAACCGTGCGTTGAAATTGCCAAAACCGCAGTTAATAGCGTCGGCGGTGAAGTACAACTGGCCGTCGCCAATGGCGGGCTAGACGCGAACTGGCTGAACCGACACGGTATTCCCACTGTCTCATTGGGTTGTGGGCAAATGAACCAGCACATGGTCACCGAATTTCTCGACCTGGATTGGTATAAGGAAGCTTGTCGTATCGGTTTGCGGGTGGCCACTGCGACTGAACAGACTTGAGCGGAGTCAGATTTCTGGCTCTGTGCCCGGCCTATCGCTTCGTATCTGACTTAGAACTCCGTATCCGGCTTAGAACTCCGTATCCGGCTTAGAACTCCGTATCCGGCTTAGAACTCCGTATCCGGCTTAGAACTCCGTATCCGGCTTAGAACTCCGTATCCAAGCTCAACCGCGGTATGCCTTCTTCAAAACGCGATCGTTGTTGGTCGAAGGCAACTGAAATCGTGCCGCGTTGAGTTCCGTCGCGTCCCTTGGCTACACTGAGATGGCTGAGCGAGATGTTGCCGTCTTGGAGGGCGTTGAGCCAACGCGAATGGTGCACGCTCGAAACCTGCAACTCTTCGAATGCCTCAAGGTAGTCGTCTTCGGCAAATCTTTGTAGCCAGAGAACCGAATCGGGGACGGATGAAAACGAAACGCCGCCAGCGGCTTCTTCCCAATCGGCAGTGCGCACCTGCTGTTGTCTAACAAAGATGACGGTGTTGTCATTGGCGGCATCGCGGAGTTGTTGAAGTTGCTCCAAACGCCACTGTTGCACTACATCCAGTGTGCCGTTTAATCTGTGGGTGGCAAATGGAGTGGGCCAGGCTTCGAAGTCGTCGACCACAACAAGTGATCGAGTGCATTCCGTTTGTTCTCGCAGATGATTAAGCGATTGAACCACGTCTTCGAGGACGGGTGTCGAATCGGAATGGTCCCACACGGTCATTCTCTGTCCCCATTCGGCGATCGCAGACTCGGCTTGAGAGAGTCGCGATCGTTCGGCATCGGTCAGATTCAATTCCATCGTCGATCGACAAACAAGTCGTCGCCATTCGATCCCAGACAATCGAGATTTTAGACGAGTGAGCAATTGATGCCGAGGGGATTGCAGTGACAGGAACAGGCAACAGGTGTCGTCTTGATAGCGGAGTGCATCGGTTGCGAGCTGCAAAGCCAACGTCGACTTTCCAGTACCCGCGCCGCCTACCAATGCCATCAAGCCGCGGAGGCCCCACGTCATTAGGTCTACAGTGGGCAAAGTCACCTGCGCCAGTCCGATGATACTACGTTGGGCAGTTTTGGTCAGTTGTTTCGCATGCTCGGGTAAATCGGCAGCAATCGTCACTACGCGAGCGGTACTGGATTCGTCTGCGGGTTTGTCGCAATCGCGAATTACGGGCCAAAAGTAGCGATCCAATTCGCTGCGTTTTTCGGCACAGACCGTGACGGCGAATGCTTGAGCAGCGGTTTCCAGTGCTTCGCGGGTCACGTGGCCGTGAATCAGCGCCGCCGTGTGGCTTTCGGCGATCTCGTTGGCGATAAACTCGAAGCTGTGGATTCGACGTGATAACACGTTGTCAAAGTTAGCCGGGCCGTGGGCTCGCAGCAACGACCACCAGTTTCCGTGAAGTCCCAGCTCCGCGGGATCGACCAGCCAGATCTGCGGCGAATCGAGCGACTGAGCCGCTT
>JBLHLE010000685.1:0-4889 GCA_047620805.1 Pirellulaceae bacterium | reverse complement strand
CGTTAGTGATTATCCAGACTATTCACAGCTCAGTCCAATTCACACTCGTATCGAATCCTCCGTCGCCTATCCCGAGCAGGCAAACGCCTTCGCCGGTTACACCGACATATCGATCGATTACGCTGTCCAGTGGCTTGGAAAGATCCTGATCGAAACTCCCGGTACGTACACATTCTTTACGGAAAGCGACGACGGCAGTCGATTGCTGATCGATGGCATCCAGGTAGTGGACAATGGCGGCAGCCATAACATGCGGGAAAGATCCGGAACGATTGACTTGAGTGCCGGATACCATGAATTTCAACTCGATTTCTGGAACGGTGGCGGCGGAGCGGGACTGTTGGTCAGCTACCAACCGCCCAATCAACCTCGGCAGATCATCGAGGGAGTTTTTGCAAACAGTGAATCCGGTCTGCAAGCGGTCCCGACCAGCCTCGTTCCCCAAGGCGCAGTGTGGCAGTATCTGGACGACGGCTCCAATCAGCAAACAGCTTGGCGCAACTTCGCATTCGACGACTCGTCGTGGTCAGCAGGTCGAGCTCAACTTGGATATGGCGACAACGACGAAACAACGACGGTTGGATTTGGACCGGACGACAACAACGTTTACGCGACAACCTATTTCCGACATACCTTCGAGGTTCCACAAGACGCAGCTTCGGTAACCGAATTACAACTGCACTTGCTTCGCGACGATGGAGCGGCAGTCTATCTCAACGGAGTCGAGATTGATCGCGACAATCTGGTCGCCAACGCGGCGTTCAATCGGTATGCATCCAACGGCATAGGCCAAGGGAACGAGCGCACGTTCTTCCTGAAGAACATCGATCTCACCTCATTTCCCCCCGGAACATTACGAGTCGGAGAAAATGTGCTGGCCGTCGAAGTTCACCAGTCGAGTGGCGGAAGTTCCGATGTCAGCTTTGACCTTAGATTGGAAACTGTCGTGCCTGTCGGGCCGGTCGCGAGTCTTCAAGATTGGTATCAATTCCAACTGCTTGACGGCGAAAGCGCAACCTTGCTTCTAAACTCGAGCGACAGTGACGGAGCGACCATAAACCTCTTTGATACCGGCGGTGGTCTACTTACCTCGGGTGTAACTTCAAAGCAAGCTGACCACGCCATCAACGACTTCCGCGACAGCACCACAGATGGTTCGGCGAATACGTATTACGTACAAGTATCGAATATCACAGCCCCGTATGAGTTGAGCATCGCTCGCAATGCCGGGTTCGACACCGAACCCAATGACTCAATCGATACCGCTCAATCGCTTCCCGCGTCGGGAATCGTTATTGGGCATCTGCGAGGAAACAGTCAACTAACTTCGATCAACACGATTCCCACTAACGGCTACGAGAAAGAACGTCCGCCCATTGATTTTGAATCCGAACATGTCGCCGGTGAATTACTCGTTCGATTCGTGGACAGTATCGATGCCGCATCGTTCTCAAGCATCGCGTCCGAACTTGGCGGAGTGGTCACGAAAGAGTTGAGTCTGATCGATGTGGCCGTCGTACGTCTTACCGATGCGACAGAAGAACTGCCCGCGGCAATCGAACGTTGGATCAACGACGATCGAGTTCTGTATGCGGAACCAAACTATATCGTCCGAGTTGTCGGGACTCCCAACGATGCCGATTTCTCCGAACTTTGGGGACTTCACAATGACGCTCAAACAGGTGGAACGGTAGACGCGGATATCGACGCCCCCGAAGCATGGGATCTGTTTACCGGATCACACGATGTCGTTATCGCTAGTATCGATACTGGCGTCGACTATACCCATGAAGACTTAGTCGACAATATCTGGGTCAACCCGGTCGAATGCCCTCAGGGTCACAGTCTTTGCGAAGCCAACGGAGTGGATGAAGACGGCAACGGATACATCGACGACTTTTACGGCATCGACTCGTTTAATGGCGATGCTGATCCGTTTGACGATAACAGCCACGGCACGCACACCGCCGGCACTTTCGGCGGTGTCGGAAACAACGGCATCGGCGTAGCGGGAGTGAATTGGAACGTCGACATCATGTCGCTCAAGTTCCTCGGTGCGGCTGGCTTTGGGTCGATCGACGACGCTGTCGAGTTGGTGCTCTACATGACCGCCATGAAAACTCGCGCTGTTGAACCGGTGAATCTAGTGGTCAGTAACAACAGTTGGGGTGGTGGTGGTTTCTCCCAAGCAATGCAAGACGCCATCCAGGCGAGCAACGATGCCGGCATCATGTTCGTGGCGGCCGCAGGTAATGGCGGATCGAATAATGACCAATCTCCCTCGTATCCCGCGAGCTATGAATTGGATGGCGTTATCGCCGTTGCAGCAACCGACCACAACGACGAAATGGCGAGCTTTTCACAATATGGTCTGACATCGGTCGACCTTGGTGCCCCAGGTGTCGACGTGTATAGCACGACGCCCGGCGACAACTACGCCGAGTTCAGCGGTACGTCGATGGCGTCGCCACATGTCGCAGGCGCCGCTGCGTTTTTGATGGCGTTCGATCCCACTGCAAGTCTCGCGAAGGTGAAGGATGTATTGCTCGCCGGCACTGACCCGTTGCCAGCACTAGCTGGCCAAACTGTTTCGGGTGGTCGATTAAACCTCTCCGCGTCGCTCACTCTGTTGGGCGACGCCGGCGACTTTTTCACGTTCAGCGGACTGGCCAACGACGTGGTGACGATTAGTACCGCGACACCATCGGATGGACCATTTGAGTTCGAGAACCTTCAAGACCCAGCACTCGAGCTACTCGATGCCGCGGGAAATTTATTGGCAGCGGATTTCAATAGCGCCGCAGACGGCAAGAACGCCGTGTTGACTCACCAACTCCCCGCAGATGGCATTTACTTCGTCCGAGTCATCTCGCCCGAAACACCTGGCGAGTACGAACTGGAAGTTTCTGGTGCGGATGCCATCACTCCGGCCTTTGAAGTCGCTGCGATCGATCCTCAATTCCAACAAATTTTCGGTACAACTCCGTCCGAAGTCGTCATTCAGTTCAACGATACCATCCTGTTAAATTCGCTCGAAGCCGCCGATCTGCTCATTGACGGTCAACCGGCGAATTCCTTTACCGTCATCGATGGACAGACAATCGCCTTCCAAGTCTCGGGGCTCACAGAAGGCGTTCGAACGGTAACATTTGCCGCAGGTGCATTGACCGATATTCAAGGGACGGCCTTGACTGCATTCACGAGCGAATTCGAATTGGATTTCACCGGCCCGCGGATCATTGGCTCAACCCTTCAGCAAGGCGACAATCATTTACCTGGCGAGCTCTCAATTACCTTGACCTTCGACGAAGGGATTTCTGCCACGTCTGTGACGAAGGATGCATTCGCTATTTCGGGCTCCTTCCGGGGGACGTTTGCACCGTTCGAGGTGATTCATGACCAGGACCTCAATACGGTCGAGATCTCGTTTACGGGACTCCCCGAAGACAACTTCACCTTCAGCGTGAGCAGCGGTGGCATCGAAGACCTCGTTGGCAACGATCTCGACGGTGAAGCAACGACCTTCCCCATCGGGCCGAACGCGACTGGCAACGGATCCCCCGGTGGAAATTTCATCGTGCAATTTTTGGTAGACGTCACGGTGCGACTGCTCGATTCGTTGGAACGTCTCGAACCGTTTGGCTCAGTTGTCAGCGGAGCATTTGAACAGCCGGGATTAACTAACACGATCAACGATGTCGACAACTACCAGGTTTACGGCTTGGCTGGCACGAGTTTGGTGATCAGCGTGAGCCCCGACAATAACAACGCCTACTCAGTCGAGATTCCAGGAATAGCCGGACCTGTACAAGGAGTCGCTGGCGAAACTGTCTTAATTCCAATCACCGCAATCACTGCCAATGGAATGCTGGACATTTTAATCCAGGGTTCCAGCGTTGGCAGTTACACCTTTGATGTAATTCGCAACGCCGCCTTCGAATCGCAAGATTCCACTGACCTGAGCCCGCTGAACATCGACAACTCACTCATCACACTCGGCGAGGATCGTTACGCCGTAGTTGGTTCGACGTCACCGTACGAGACCAGCGGATCGGCGATCTACGCGTTGCAACCAGCTACCCAGAGTCTGCTGACTATCGACTCGCTAACGGGTGAAATTATTAACAGCGTTAACATGTCTATTTTAGACACAGACGATACGGAGGTAGGCCTGGCTCTCGATCGAGTCAACGAAAGACTTGTCTATGTAAATACGAGACACGACGCTTATCGATTATTCTACATCGACCCTGCCACGGGGAATGTTATCGGCTCCGAAACCATTCCGACCGGCGATTACGATGGACTTGGCCTTCAAAATGGCGACGTCGTGCAACCAATCTATGTCGCGAATATGGACACTGATCCGGGATGGACTTTAGACCAGGGCTGGGAATTTGGTGTACCGCAAGGTCTCGACGGAGATCCTGCCAGCGGAGCGACCGGCGGTAATGTAATCGGATACAATTTGGCGGGCGCCTATGAAAACGGCATGCCTGAGCGATACGCGACAACGCCCGCTTTCGACACCACGGGCTATCATGGCACGATGCTGTCCTTCGAGCGATGGCTGGGTATCGAGAGCGATTCGTTCGATCACGCCTCCGTCGAAGTCAGCAACGATAACACCACATGGACCACCGTTTGGCTACACCAAGACGGATCGATTACAGATTTCAATTGGATAACGCAAGAGTTCGATATTTCGGATGTAGCCGACAATCAACCGGAGGTATACGTCCGCTGGCGGCTCGGAACTACAGATGGTTCCGTCACATACGCAGGTTGGAATATCGACGACGTGGTCGTCTCTGGGATCTTCGACCAACCGGATTCATTCTACTTCAACGATGAACATGTTATCGGACAGGAGGGCCCTTACGGCGTTC
>JBLHLE010000684.1:0-4891 GCA_047620805.1 Pirellulaceae bacterium | reverse complement strand
GCGGCTTACCCACCAAACAACACTTGCTCGACCTAGAGCAATCACAACAGCCCTTCGCGCTCAGGGGATAGTCGCCTTTTACTCTGAGCAAATTGCGTACGAAGAACGCAATTCCGGCGGAGCGGAAGGCGACTATGCGTCACCACGAATCTCGAAAGTCAACTCGCGTCCCTTATGATTCCCAACGCCAACAGCGCGCCGAGGACTGTAATACCAAGGCCGAGAAGGCCGTAAAAAATTCGAGCACCCGGTCGACCGAAGATCCCGACAATGAACTGAGCTTTCCGGCTATTCATAAAAAAGTCCCAATCGAAAGCAGCACCACAGATTGAAAATACTCCAGCGGCAACGATGAGCAGGCCAAAGAGATTCATACGTGAAGTCTCCAAAATACGTTTTTAACACACGACAGAACGAACGCCCGACGGAAGGATGAGCCGTCACGAATCAAGCGAACGAATACCGCACTGCGAAAGATTGTATTACGCCAGCCCGAGTGATTAAAGGTGGAAGGCGAACATGAAATGAAACCATTTGGTCCTTGTGATGCTCTCTATTGGCTATTCAGTTTTTGTGCGGCTGAAGAAATGTAGCATTGCAAGAACAAGCGGGACTGAAACAAATGCAATAACGTTTGGCCCAACGAAGTAGCCAACCGCTTCTTGTTGTTCCGGCGACACCTCGAGAACGGCGATCAGGATTGCTGAAACGCAAACCACGAGGAACAGGTGAACAAGCAATCCACAGAAAACCACCAGAAGAACAGCGTGCCATCTGGGGAGGGCGTTTCCGTTAAGACGCCACAACAACCAGCCATTCAACGCCAATCCGCCCAAAGTCGCGGCGATAAGCGAAAGAGCCAGAGGCATTGAAGAGTCTTGTACGACGTTCTCCATACATTTCCCACGCGAATGCACGACTCGACTGTTCAACACGACTGTTCAACACGACTGTTCAACACGACTGTTCAACACGACTGTTCAACACGACTGTTCAACTCTACGGCGAACGGAAAGCCGAATCAACGAAAGAGGCCAGAAATTTTCAGAATGAATTGGCTCGCGAAATAGGCCTAACGTCGCTCAGTGCGTTTTCCCGGTGGTCGATTACCGGTGCTTCCGCCGCCATTGCCAGTTGGCTTTTTGCTCGATTTCTTGAAGGAGCCCTTCTTGGGAGCTCCCGTTGTCGGCGAGCCTTTCTTAATCGTATTTTTTTGGGCCGGCTTCTTTTTGGCGGTCTTCTCTGAACCATTGCGGTCATCAAGTGAGGGGGTGGTTGTGCCACCAGTTCGCTTTTTGAAAGTGCGTTTTTTATGAGTAGGCGTCGCGCCGTTGCTACTCCCGCCGCCGTTATTCTCATCGCTGCCGTTATTGAACGCGCGTTTCTGCTGGTACGATTTGTGCTTAGTTTTCTTTTTAGCTGGTTTTGCAACTGCCGCGCCGTCGCCCGATTCATCTCGAAGTGTCTCGCCGTGGATTCCTACTTTCTTTGGCCGCGTAAAAGACTTCTTTTTACCCTGTCTTACACCACCAGTCCGATTAACCGAAGCGGATCCTCGCCATGAGGAGCTGGCGCCATTCCGGCTTCTACGTTCATCGTCTGGTTCCGAAGTTTGGGGAAACTGCGGTAAATTCTTCACCGCAATTTTGCAACCTGTCAGTTGCTCGATGCCGCGAACGCGTTTGCGCTCTTCGGAATCACACAGTGAAATGGCGGCACCCTTTGCGCCGGCTCGCGCTGTCCGACCGATGCGATGGACGTACGTCTCGGAAGTATCTGGCAAGTCGAAATTGATGACGTGCGAGATATCATCGAAGTCCAAACCTCTAGCGGCGATATCGGTAGCCACCAACACAGGCGGCTCTTCCGACTTGAATTCCTGGATCGCCGCTTGCCGTCTATTCTGGCTTTTATTGCCGTGAATGGCCGTCGCTTTAATGCCCTCGCGATTGAGAGCTTTGGCAATTCGATCGGCGCCCCACTTGGTGCGGGAGAAAACGAGCGTTCTGGACCGCGCTGTTTCCTGCAACAGATGAACGAGTGCCGACAGTTTCTGTTTTTTCTCAACGAAGTAAATCGTCTGCGTAACCAATTCGGGCGTCGAAGCGACGGGAGCAACGTGCAGCTCGAAGGGCTTATTCAGCCACTCTTGTGAAAGCTTGCGAATCTCTGGCGGCATCGTCGCGGAGAACATCAGCGTTTGCCGCTTTTTGGGGCACTTCTTGACGATCTTTCGAAGGTCGTGAATGAACCCCATGTCCAGCATCTGATCTGCTTCATCCAAGATCAAAACTTCGACGTAACCAAGATCGATATAGCCTTGACCGATTAGATCGAGTAGCCGACCTGGCGTCGCCACCAGGATATCGACCCCGCGGTCGATCGCTCGAACTTGATTCCCTTGGCCTACGCCACCGAAAATCACGGTGTGGCGCAGATCAGTGAATTTGCCATACGTTCCAAAGCTCTCCGCAATTTGCCCTGCAAGTTCTCGCGTTGGCGCTAGAATCAGGCAACGGATTGCTCGTCGATTCGAACGGTCTTGGCGTTTCCCCGTGGCAGTTGCGGTAGCAGATTCTACCAGGCGCTGCATTGTGGGAACTGCGAACGCGGCGGTCTTGCCCGTTCCCGTTTGAGCGCAGCCGATTAGATCGCGCCCCTTGAGAACTTCGGGAATCGCCTTTAGTTGAATCGGCGTCGCCTCTTGGTAACCCGCTTCTTCAAGTCCGCGAAGCAATGCCTTGCTGAGCGAGAGATCTTGGAAATCCATGGAGATAACTTTATGGACGTCACGTCAGAACAATGGCCCCGCAGGGCCACCACTGGAGTGCATTTAGGTGCTGGTCATACAACGATGCGATGTTGCACCGTGCTACGTCTTCCGCATTTACGTCAGAAAGATCACTTGCTCGCAGGGCGTTTCTTGTGAGTCTTAAGTTTTGGCTTCGACCGATTAAACGGTTGCTTGCCATCTCGCGGACGATCTGATTGGGGACCGCCACTGCGAGGACGACGCTCGTCGACTCGCGAAATCTGCATGCGGCGCCCGCCCACAAATACATTCTTGAGACTTTGGATCACGTCGTTTGACAAGTCTTGGGGTAGATCGACCGTACTATAACGATCAAAAATCATGATGCGACCGATGACGTCGCTGCCGATTCCCGACTCGTTGGCGATCGCGCCCACGATGTTGCCAGGCTGAACATTGTCCATTCGCCCAACTTCAATGCGGAATGTGGCCTTGCCTTCTTCGGCTCTATGAGGACCAGAACGACGTTCTGGACGAGGGCCCCTATCATCCCGCTGACGGCTAGAATTCTCGGAGAAACTGGCTTGTTCCAGCGAGTCTTTGACCAGTAATGGAGTGCCGCCATTGGCCATGATTGCCATCGCCGCCGCGATCTTCTCCAGAGAAACATCGTTGTCGCGTCTGTAGTGCTCAACGATCGCCTCAAATCTGTCCAGGTCGTGTTTCCCGATCGTTTCAGTGATCTTCTCGTGGAACCGAGCGACTCGCTGGATGTTAATCTCGCGATTCGATGGCAGCTCCATGTGTGCAATCTTCTGACGAGTTGCCTGTTCAAGACGTTTCAGCATCTGTCGTTCGCGAGGATGTACGAATAGAATCGCTTCGCCACTTCGGCCAGCTCGACCGGTACGACCAATGCGATGCACGTACGCTTCGCTGTCGTGCGGCAGATCGTAGTTAATTACGTGGCTGATGCGTTGAACATCCAAACCGCGAGCGGCAACGTCGGTAGCGACAATGATGTCGATTCTGCCCTTCCGCAACCCTTCAACGATTCGCTCGCGCGCCTTCTGAGCCATGTCGCCATTGAGAGCAGCAGCCCTCAGACCACATTCCACCAAAAACTCGGCTAACGGTTCGGTAGTACTTTTCATTTTTGCAAATACCAGCACGCCGTCAATTGGTTCCGCCTCCAAGATTCTGGCAAGCGACGCTTGCTTATGCTTAGGTTGAGCAACGAAGTACCGCTGGTTAACCGTGTCGGCAGTCGCCGTTTTCTGTTCGATCGTGATTTCCGCCGGGTTGTTCAAATGCTTTTGAGCAATCTGACGGATCTGCTTTGGCATCGTAGCGGAAAACAACGCCATCTGACGCTTCTTCGGAGCCCGCGTCAAAACCCAATCGACGTCATCGGCAAAACCCATCCGCAGCATTTCGTCGGCTTCATCTAACACCAAACACTGAAGATTGTCCAAGTTGAACGACCCCCGTCGCATGTGATCCATGACTCGACCAGGCGTTCCAACAATGACGTGAGCACCACGATTCAACTGGCGAAACTGCACCAGGTAATCCTGGCCACCGTAGATCGGCACAACTCGCAAACCACTCATATGCTTGGAATACTTTTCAAACGACTCGGCAACTTGAATCGCCAACTCGCGAGTTGGTGCCAAAACGACCACCTGTGGGTCGCGGTTGGAAAGGTCAATTCGGTCGAGTAGCGGCATCGCAAACGCGGCCGTCTTACCCGTGCCCGTTTGCGCTTGACCCAGAACGTCACGCCCTTCCAGCAACAGCGGAATTGTCTTCGCTTGAATTGGCGTTGGAGTCGTATAACCCGAACTCTCAACGGCCGCAATAATATCCTTACTGAGCCCCAGTACTCGGAATCCCGACTCTGGCTTTTCAGCAACGGGTACTTCAGCAACGGGTACTTCAGCAACGGGTACTTCAGCAACAGGTACTTCAGCAACGGGTACTTCAGCAACGGGTACTTCAGCAACGGGTACTTCAGCAACGGGTACTTCAGCAACGGGTACTTCAGCGACGGGTACTTGGCCTGTTGCCTGATCTTCAGTGTGTTGCGCTGTTTCGCGTTCGCTGGACGCGGAGGCGTCAGAATTGGTGGTGGCTCCG
>JBLHLE010000683.1:0-4901 GCA_047620805.1 Pirellulaceae bacterium | reverse complement strand
GAGCGGAAGCGTGGTTAGCAGAAGCGTGGTTAGCAGAAGCGTGGTTAGCAGAAGCGTGGTTAGCGGCGCGCTCGCAAAATACAAAACTCAAACTTGCGATTGAGCATCGGTCCAAATATCAATCGCCAGCAGAGTAGTACCTGCGACGACAATGCAGAAAACTGCGAACATGTTTTTACCTATCCGTGGAATTCAAAATTGAGTCCAAAAGATCTTGGGACTCGTCGAAAGAGATGAGTTGCTGGTGCGACAGGTTTGGCCACACAACTCTTATTCTTCGATTACGCGTTGAAAAGTCAAGCCCTGGAACAACTTAGTTCGTTTTCGACGAGAAACACAATCGCTTCTAATCTCAACGAAGTTTCGTTTTCCTCGTAAAAAATGCGGATTTCGTGGCTCCCTGGCTCTCTGTCCTCAAGAACGGGAAGTTAGACGAATGCAGAGAATCTGAGGTTCCAAGTAAAGACGAATGATAATTTCGCAGGTCCCAAGTTGCTTAACTGCGGCTTCCGGCGCTCGCCAACACTCGACTCGAGACGAATAGCAATCGCTTCATGAAGTTGTTAACTGCGGCTTCTCGACACGGGAAAGGCGCGCAAAAGTGCAACGGCGTCATTCGTCGCCGACTGCATTTGCGCGATCTCGTCGCGAATATATTGGGCAAGCTCAATGCACAGTGGCATTGAAGTTCCACAGATTTGGTCCCCGTGGTTCTCTTGGTTGTTCGAAAACAACTCAATTGCTCGCCGCGCGTGTCGCGCAACTCCTTCGGGCCGACCTTCTTTGTGTTTCACCATTGCCGCGGCGAGTTTGATCAGTGCCTTGAGATGATCGGCCACCCATCCGCGTCGACCGACAGCGTGCCAGACTGCTTCCCAAGCTTCGTGCGATTCCCAGTAAAACCCGTTGTCGAATAGATCGAAGCCAAACCTGTACTCCTCGCACAATTCCCACTGGTCTGCGCTGAAACTCACCTCGACTTCGTCGCAACCGTGACTGTGCCCCGCGGGATCCGTAATTGGGTGCGGAGCCCGCCCGGGCACGTATGTGTAGGGCGGCAGCAAGCGCTCCGGCGCGAGTCGTGCGGGTGCGGCGGACGGTGATGGTGGAGAATTTGGAGGCTCAGCCATTGTGTGGGCACTTCTGCAAAGGGAATTATTGTTGGTACATTGTAACGCACGGTGCGTTCAAATTCCCACCGCGACACGTGACGGGACCGGCGATTCATTAAGCTGGTCCGAGCGAACAAACTATTGTAGTGCGTGTCCGCCCATAAGGAGTCGAGACATCATGAATTCGAAAGTAGTGCTGGTCACCGGAGTGAGTCGCGGTTTAGGCGCCGCAATGGTTAAGGAACTCGTCGAGCGCGACAACATCGTGGTAGGATGCGCGAGGTCTGAGAACGCGATCTTGAAGCTGAGAACTGAGTATCCCGGCCAACATCGTTTCGACCAGGTAAATGTAGCCAGCGACGAGGAGGTCGCCGCCTGGGCGAATGATGTCCTGCAGACACACGGACCGCCAGACTTATTGCTGAACAACGCCGCGCTGATCAATGCCAATGCTTCGGTTTGGAATGTCCCAGTGGCAGAATTCTCGCAACTGATCGACGTCAACATCAAAGGAGTCTATCACGTCCTCCGCAGCTTTGTGCCGGCGATGATCGGACGCGGCTCAGGAGTAATTGTCAACTTCAGCTCGGGCTGGGGACGCTCCGCAGCGGCGGAAGTAGGCCCCTACTGCGCCACCAAATGGGCGATCGAAGGCTTGACGCGGTCGCTAGCCGAAGAGCTCCCCGCTGGCCTGGCGGCAGTGCCGCTCAATCCGGGCATCATTCATACTGAGATGCTCGAATCCTGCTTTGGCGCAGATGCTTCGTCATTCCCCAGCCCAGCCAAATGGGCCTCCAAAGCAGTCCCCTTTCTGTTACAGCTAAGTCCAGCTGACAACGGCTCACCACTAACAGCACCTAGCTAGAAATCAAGCAATCAGAGATCGTGCAATGACTCACCCGGCTCAAATCTCCACAACCAAATTGCTCGAAGACTGCGAAGTCACGCGACAGAGGCGATCGGGGCCAGGTGGACAACACCGCAACAAAGTGGAGACTGCAATCGTGATCGTCCATCGTCCCTCCGGAATCCGGGCCGAGGGAACGGAACGTCGTTCGCAAGAACAGAACCGGCAAGTGGCAATTCTTCGATTACGAGTGAATCTCGCTTTGGAAGTACGCGACGCAACCGCGACAGAGCCGACTGAATTGTGGACGTCTCGCGTCGGCGGGAAAAAGATCCAAGTACGGCACGACCACGAGGACTTCCCAGCGCTACTGGCCAATGCGCTGGACGTAATCACTGCCAACGAAGCAAATACAAGCGATGCAGCGAATACACTAGGCATTTCGGCCTCGCAACTGATCAAGTTTCTAAAAGTCGAGCAACGCGCGCTCGCGCAAGTTAATCGGACTCGTGTCGACTCGGGATTACATCCGTTGAAGTAGTCGGGATCGACGCCTTGCCAGCGCATGAAGAAATGGCAAAAATCCACTTGCCATCTCTACGACGAGTACGACTTAACCACACCCGCAAAAAAACTACGCCGTTGGCCGGCAACGTCGAGTTGAAGCGTACCGTCGTCAGCCACTCCCAGACAAATTCCAGTCACTGTTTCCGTTCCGGTGTCGATCGCAATCTCGCGAGTCTGGAGGAAACAACGCTCTTGCCACTGGCTGGCAACATCGGCCCCTCGTGCCAGCTTGGCAATATTCGCCAAAGTGTGACGGACTACGGCAAGCAACACGGCGGCTCGGTCCTGCCGCTGACCGAACTGGTCGATCAAACTATTAGCCGTTTCACGCAGTTCGGCAGGAGCTTCCCGAAACGTGTTATTAACGTTGATGCCAACTCCAATAACAACTCGCTCCTTGTCTTTGGAAACCGTTTCCACCAAGATTCCGCAAACTTTACGGCCGCTGAGGAACACATCGTTGGGCCACTTAATCGCGAGATCCGCTCCCGGAACGAGATTTTCGAGGGTCTGACAGACAGAAACTCCCGCGAGCAACGAAAGTATTGGCCAGGCTGAAATGTCTATGCCCATGGCTTGATTGTCAAAGACCATCGAAAAAGTCAACGAGCCAGACGCCGACCACCACTCGTTCCCACCGCGTCCACGTCCCGACGTTTGTCGCTCTGCCAGAATGACTGTTGGCGTGGCCAAAATGGACTGAGTTGCGACTTTCAAGCCGCGATTGTTCGTGGAATCGATCTCGCTGTGAAACTCAAACTCCCCAATCTCGCGAGCATTTTGGAGACTGGCGAGCGCTTCAGCTGAAAATTGCATGCGTTGTCAATCTGACGTGTGTCTGGCTAGACATGTGTGCGTGGCTTACTGTGTGCGTGGATTACTGTGTGCGTGGCTTACTGTGTGCGTGGCTTACTGTGTGCGTGGCTTACTGTGTGCGTGGCTTCAATCTGTCTGTGGATTCGATTCTATCGGTCGAATCGCTACTGAAATTTACTCGCCTACCGCAGCGCCGATCCGCAGATTGCGATACCAGACATTCGTGCTGTGATTCTGCAAACCAAAGTATCCTTCCTTTAATCGCTCCGCAAGATTCGGGTGCGACTCCAAATTCGCATCGACAACGAGGATACCGTTCTGGTGAATACGATATGTATCACCATTGCAGTTAATCTCAAGACTATTCCATTGACCAGCGGGTCGCGCGGCGCGAACGGTCGCCTCGGCGATCGCGTACAGGCTGGCCGAATATTGGTACGGCTTGAGGTTCTTATATCGCTCGGCCGCGTCGTCCAACACCTGAACTTCGATGCCTGCATCTTTCCCGTGGTGATTGCCACTTTCCGGGACGCGAATGTAGACGCCCGAGTTGCCACCTTCTTCCAGTTTGTACTGCAGCCGCAGGTTGAAATTGGCAAATTGCTTTACGCTGCGGAGCCAGTTTCCCTTGCCGCCATTACAACGAATACATCCGTCGTCTACCGACCAGCAGCTAGCTGCGGGGTTTCCAACGACAGCCCAATGCTCCAATGTCTCACCATCGAATAGCGAAGTGTAATTCTTCTCGGTAATGTGTAAGTTTCGGAATTCGTATTGCCCTCCTCCGGGAACTTCAACTTGGATCGCGATGTAGCCATCCAAGGCCTCGATTTGGTCTGTTTCCCAGGCCAACTCGCCATTCACTTGCAATGACGCTGTGGTGCCGACTGCCGTCAACTTAAAAGAATTCCATTGGTTTGGTTTGGCGAGATTCTTCGACTCCACTCCCTTGACCAGCAACTTCCCTTGCTGATTCTGCCGCAGATTGATCTGGTAGCGATTGGGAAATGGTCGCTCCGTCGGAAGTTCACAACGGAAATAGATTCCCGAATCGTAGTTGTCAGCAAGCCGTGGTTTGCATTCCCAGGCAAAGACAAAATCGCGATGCCGGTGCTCCGAAACAACCAAACCGTCGCCAGCTTGAATCACCAGATTCCCGGCCTCCACTCCAGCCTCGCAACCTACGACGCGCCAGAGGGTCATATCTTTTCCGTTGAAGGCGGAATAAGTGAAATCCTCTCCGCGGGCAAATCCTGCCATGGCAGCCAACAGGAGGATGAGTGAAGCAGTTCGCATAAAAAATACCTTCGTAGTTTGCTTGAGAACTTCAATCTTCATCGACGTCTAAGCTCGTTACTTTCCTTCGATGCGATAGAGATGGTCGGCAGTTCGAACAAAAACTGCACCATCTCCGACGCCGTAAGAAGCAAGCGTCCGTTCTCCGAGCGAATGGCTGGAAAGAACTTTGTATTCCGCGCCAACTTGCAAGACATGCGTTTCGCCGGCTTCGCTTTGTAGATAAATGCGTCCGTTGCTAGCGATCGGTGAAGCCGAATAGG
>JBLHLE010000682.1:0-4904 GCA_047620805.1 Pirellulaceae bacterium | reverse complement strand
TTCTCGCGGCAAGGTTCTCGCGGCAAGGTTCTCGCGGCAAGGTTCTCCGTCTGTCAGCTGAAAACCCTGCCGAGTCCCCGCCATTCTTAGATAGCGGAAAGAACACTTTAGAAACGCCTAGCCGTCTAGTGGCTGCTCGAGAAACTGCCCGATATTGCGGAACTTCTCGTACCGCTTTTCGATCATCTCGTCATTGGGCATTTCGGTCAGTTCTTGCAGGGCCTTGTCGAGGAAATTCTTGACCTGCAAAGCGGTGCCTGTGGGACTGCGATGAGCGCCGCCGAGCGGCTCGGGAATCACGGCATCGATCACGCCCAGCTCGAGTAGATCCTTCGACGTAAATCGCAGCGCTTTCGCTGCCTGTTCCGCAAACTCGTGGCTCTTCCACAAAATACCGGCACAACCCTCCGGACTGATCACCGAGTAGTAGGCGTATTGCATTACTGCTACGCGATCGCCAACGCCGATTCCTAGAGCGCCTCCACTGCCCCCTTCCCCAATCACAATACAAATGATCGGTGTATTCAGGCGAGACATCTCGAACATGTTCTGGGCAATTACCCACGCCTGTCCGCGTTCTTCGGCACCGATCCCCGGGTAGGCACCGGGCGTGTCAATGAAGCAGATTACAGGCAAGTGATACTTGGCGGCTAGACGCATCTTCGCCATGGCTTTTCGGTAGCCTTCGGGGTGCGCGCATCCGAAGAAACACTCAGTCCGCTCTTTGTACGTGCGGCCTTTCTGATGGCCAACGACCATGACCTTATACTTCCCCAATTTGGCAAAGCCAGTCAAGATCGCACGGTCGTCGCCAAAATGCCTGTCACCGTGAAGTTCGACAAATTCGTCAAAGATTAAGTTCACGTAGTCGGCCGTGTAAGGACGCTCTTTATGACGCGCAACCAGTACAGTTTCCCAAGCGGTGAGGTTACCGTAGATCTCTTCGGTAACTTCCTTCAGCTCGCGCTGCAGCTGACGAATCGCTTCGGCATCTTTCTCGCCGTCCGATTTCTGCAGTTCTTGGATCCGCATTTCGAGCTCAAAGATGGGCTCCTCAAACGGTAGTCCAGGGGCTGGAGTATCCATGTATTAAGACTCCTCGACCTCGTCCAGGTCGTCTTCGGTTAGTTTTGATTTTGGCGGCGGCGGCGGCTTTACAAACAGCCGGGTCGACTGGAATTCCTTCAGGAAATCCCACATCGACGGCGGGCGATCCTCGGGCTTCTTATTGATCATCTTCCGAATCAAAGTATTGAATTCGGGTGTCACGTTATGATTGTGCACTTGAGCCGATGGGATCTGCGCTATCAAGTGCTTCTTCAGCAGATCGGCCGGCGAATTCCCTGTATAAGGTGGCTTACCCGCAACCAATTCGAATAAGACACAACCAAAACTATAAATGTCCGCACGCTCGTCAAAAGCGCGGCCCATTATCTGCTCGGGCGACATGTAACTGCGCGTTCCGCGAGTTGTCGTTTTAAAGCGTCGAGTAATGCTGGTCCCGATCCCCGCAAGCAGTTTGCCGATGCCTTTGCGTTTGCGAACGGTGATCGTAAAGTCGATCAATCGCACGTCGCCTTCGCCGCTCACCAAGTAGTTATCCGGCTTAATATCGCAGTGGATCCAATCCTTCTGATGGAAATAGTACAGCGACTGAGCCGCTTGCTCGACAATCTTCGGCACATAGGACGCCAGCTCCGCAGTTCCCTCGCGAAGCACTTGCTTGAGGTTCTTGGCGTTATAAAGTTCTAATACTAAGAACGGCGTTTCAGTCGAATCGTTGTACTCGTGGATCTTGATGATTTGGGGATGTTTAAGCTCCTTGGCGACTGCGAACTCGTGCTTCAAATAACCGATTTCGCTGCGGTCTTTACGAAAGTCTGGCCGGAGAACTTTCAGCGCGTAACGCTTTTTCTCCTGCTCGTGCATACCTTCCCAAACTTGGGTGGTATTGCCGACGCGAATCAGCCGAGTCAGTCGGTAGGGTCCAAGGTAATCGCGTATTCGCGTCACAGTTGCCAGCCTAATCTGTCCGTAGGTTCGTAAACGTCAGGTGCAAATAAATCTCAGTACGACACAATCAATTGTCGTTCGCTACATCGAACTCAATAAACAGCTTTCCCTACCAGTCAAATCAGCATCATCAGGAAAACTGCGCGAGTCCCCCAGTTTAAACCAACACACAGAACTGCGAAAGGGACATGTAACCTGTTTGCCGCCCCAGACTTTGGGCAAGAACCGCAACTTTAGGCAAGAACCCCGCAGTTTGGGCAAGAATGCACCAAGTGCCCCCTAACTGACTCGCTATTGACCTACTACTGCCAGATTCGCGACCCGGACGAAGTCAATACCGTCTCGTACAGAGCCCGCACCTGTCGTGTCATATTCCGATGATCAAATTGCAGCTGAAAACGGGCCATACCATTTTGCCCTAACCGCGTGCGCAGAGCGGAATCTGCCGACAGCTTCAGAATCGCGTTCGACAATTGTTCGGTGTCGAGTGGCGGGATCAGTTCCCCGGTCTCGCCGCTGATGACAACTTCACCAGCGCCATCGATATCAAATGCGATTGTCGGAACGCCGGCCAGCAAGGCTTGTGGCAAACAGCGAGCCAGTCCTTCCCGTAAACTCGTATGGACTAAAATATCCATCGCACCGAGTAGTTCGGGAATATTTTCGGGCGAAACCAACCCGATGAAACGAAACGCGTCGTTAAGACCAGCTTCAGCAATCTGCCGCTGCAAGCTCACTTGCAGCTGCCCATCTCCAATTAAGATGAACTTCAAATGCCTGTTTTCTCGCAGCGATTTCTCCGCCGCGGCGATTAACGAATCGTGCCCTTTCAAAGGTGCGAGACGAGCGATCTTGCCGACAGCGACGTCATCATTGGCCAAGCCAAGTTGCTGGCGAACCCGCGTGCGCTGAACGCGAGCCTTGAGAAACGTCTCGACCTCCATGCCACTGTAGATGGTGGTGAACTTGTCGCGCGGTGCGACGTTTGCTTGGACCATCAAGTTAGTCATTGCATCGGCGACGCTGATCATCGCGTGACAACGCTTGGCGGCATACTTCTCACAGGACTTGAAAATAGTTCGAGCGAGCGATGATTGAAAGGGATGAAACGGAGCTCCATGTACGGTATGAACAATCGCTGGAACTCGCAGGGAATGTGCGGCGAGTCGCCCCAAGAAACCGCCCTTGGCGCTGTGCGTGTGAACGACATCGGGCCCAAACGCCCGTATGATTTTCTTGAGATGACGAAGGCTTCTCCAGTCCCGCCACGGATGGATCGCGCGCCGCAAGCTTGGAACATACTCCGTACGTATTCCCTGCCCTCGCTCGCCGTTGAGCAAATCACCTTCGGGGCCAAACGCCGGTCCGGTGATCAACAGCACGTCGTCCCCAAATTCTTCCTGGAGATCGCGGCAGTTGTACAGCGTATTCTCTTGCGCGCCGCCGATGATCATTCGAGTTATGACGTGAGCCACTCGCATTTGTTAGTAGTAAACCTCAAGCAAGTACAAACCCTCTGGTGGCGCGGTGGGCCCCGCTGCTTTTCTGTCCTTGGCTTCCAACACGCCGCGTATCCACTCCGGTTCAAAAACGCCACGTCCAACCTCGACTAACGTACCGACGATATTGCGGACCATGTTGTACAGAAATCCGTTCGCCTCGACCTCGACTACGACTCGCGAAAAATCCTCGATGAACTGCCGCTGCACGACAATATCCTTGACGTCTCGAATGCTGGTCGTTCGCCCGGATCCAGCGGCCTCGAAACTGGAAAAATCGTGTTCCCCCAGCAATAAGTCAGCCGCACGTTGCATCGCCGTCGTGTCCAATGTGTAGGAGCATTGCCAAGCGAGACCGCCTGCGAAAACGTCTCGCTGACTGCCGTCTTGGATCAAGTACCGATAGCGTTTTCCCAACGCATCCCGAATGGCGTGAAATCCTAACTGCGCCTCTTCCACTGAAGAGATAGCGATATCGCGGGGCAGGTTTCCATTGAGCGCACGACCGAGCATCTCCGGCGCCATGGGAGTTTCAAGGTTCAGGCTGACGACCTGCGCGATGGCGTGCACACCAGAATCCGTACGACCACTGGCAATCGCCCGTACCGATTGGCCAGTGATCCTTTTCAACGCCTTTTCCAGCTCACTCTGCACGGTCTTGGCATTTGCTTGAACCTGCCAGCCGGCATAGGCCCCGCCGTTGTAGGCCAGAGTGATTTTGAACGATCGCATAGGCAAAGCGTCTTAAAGTGAACGCGTGATTTGCTAGTCCGACGCATGCACGAAAGCGTCCGCTAATCTGCAACTAAGCCACCGAGGAGGCTTTCTTGGCGAGCAATTCAGCAATTTGTACGGCGTTGGTAGCAGCACCTTTTCGCAGGTTGTCGCTGACACACCAAAACGCTAAACCGTTTTCGCTCGACAAATCTTTCCGCACGCGGCCGATGAAGACGTCGTCCTTGCCAGTGGAATTCAGCGGCATTGGATATTCTCCATTGGGGAGATCGTCCAATAAAGTGATGCCCTCGGCCGCTCGGAATAACTCCTTGGCTTGCTCAACCGAAATCGATCGCTCCGTCTCGACCAAAATGCTCTCGCTGTGGCAGTTGGCGACCGGCACGCGAATGCAGGTAGGACAAACTTGAATCGAATCGTCCCCGAAGATCTTCTGAGTCTCCCAGACCATCTTCATTTCTTCCGATGTGTATCCCTCGTGCTTTGCCGAACCGATTTGTGGAATCAGATTGAAGGCGATTGGATGAGCGAAAACCTTGTAGACGTGCTCCTTCTTTTCGAGCGCGGCGCGAGTCCCTGCGGTGAGGTCTTGTTCGCCAGCGACCCCTGCTCCGCTGGTCGCTTGATACGTGCTAACAATAACGCGTCGGATTTTTC
>JBLHLE010000681.1:0-4910 GCA_047620805.1 Pirellulaceae bacterium | reverse complement strand
AAGTTCACTCGCGCCGACTTTGACTTCGCGCAACAGCACCTGCGGATACTGAGTGGGCTGTACGGCGTGCTTCGTCCTCTCGACCTCATGCAACCCTATCGCCTCGAAATGGGAACTAAGCTTCTTAACAAACGAGGCGCAAATCTCTACGATTTCTGGGGCGACAAGATTACCTCCGCCCTCAACGTAGCACTGGCCGAATCCAATTCCCGAACACTCGTCAACTTGGCCTCGAACGAATACTTCAACTCCGTGTCTCCGCACCAAGTCGAAGCTCAGATTATCACGCCGATTTTCAAAGACACCAAGAACGGCAAACTGAAGGTCATCAGCTTCTTCGCCAAACGAGCTCGCGGCATGATGGCGAATTACATCATCCGAAAAAGTATCACCGACCCAAAACTGCTCAAAAAGTTCGCGGAAGCGGGCTATAACTTCGAGAAGTCGCGTTCAACCGAAACAGAATTCACATTCACAAGAGCGGAACAGACGCCAGCTTGACGTTGAATGAGGAGTGAGGAAGGAAGAGTGAGTGTTGAACTGAAGAAAGAAACAGAAAAAGAGCTAGTTGTGGGGCGTCTGGTGAGGCATGCATTGCTGCTGGGTTAAACAGTGAAAGGCGCCGAGTCCCCAGACGATGTCGCGTGCATTTGCCAGAACGACGTCGCGGTCTGGGAAACATTGCTGCAGAGTTGTGCGGGCAATTTCGTCGTGAGGGTCGTCGAATGCCGGAACGAGTACGATCGAGTTGGCGATGTAGAAATTACAATAGCTGGCTGGCAATCGACTCCCCTCGTAGTACATCGGAGCGGGAATCGGCAGAGGTATAATCTGCCAAGAATTGCCGTTTGGATCCACCGCTTCGCTGAGCGCTTGCTGGTTTGCGTACAAGCTGGCATAGTTTTCATCGCTTGAATCATGGCACGAAGCGTAGACAATCGTGTTCTGATTTACGAAGCGAGCCAGTTGATCGATATGACCGTCGGTATCGTCGCCTGCCAACTCTGTTCCGGGCAACCAAATCAACTGCTGCATCCCCAAATAGTTCTGCAAGTAGCGAGCCACAATCGACTCATCCATTGTTGGATTCCGTCGCCGATCCAACAAAGAAGACTTGGTCGACATAATCGTCCCGTTGCCGTTTCCTTCGATGGCCCCCCCTTCGAGCACGAATCCGGGATTAAACCGCTTCATGGAAAGTAAGTCGGCCAATTTTCGAGGCACGGCATTGTCCAAATCGTAAGGCGGATACTTACCACCCCAAGAGTTGTATAGCCAGTCGATCAGCCCGGCCTCCGCGTCGCCGGTCGCCTGCAGAAACACCGGCCCGTGATCGCGGATCCAAGCGTCGTTTGTTGGAATGTCGTGGAACGTAATATTCCGCGCCGCAACGATATCGATTGACGCTAATTGCTCCTCCGCTTCACGCCTGGCAGACTCGCCGCCCGCGAGAATATGCACGGGCTCACTGGTTGCCAATGCGCGGACCATTTCGACGTATTGTGGAACCATCGGCTCGAACTTTTTGGGCCACGTATCGCGGTTATGCGGCCACGATAGCCACGTCGCTTTGTGTGTCTCCCATTCGGCGGGCCAGCGATAGCCGACGGCGGCGGGGCGAGTTGAGTCGAGTTTACTCATGGATTTCGCTCTTTAGTTTTCCTGCCAAGTCAGCTTAATCGTCCAGAAACCGCTTGGTGATGCCATCGTACGCATCAACTCGACGGTCTCGAAAGAAAGGCCAGTGCGTGCGCACGAGATCAATCGATGCCAAGTTGCACTCGGCCAACACGGTCTCTTCGCGATCGTGACTGCCTTGCGCTAAAACATTGCCATGGGGATCAGCCACAAATGAACCGCCCCAGAATTCGAGTTCCTCTTCCACGCCCACGCGGTTGGCCGCGGCGATGAAAACGCCGTTGGCGATTGCATGACTCCGCATCATCGTCCGCCAAGCATCGTGCTGCTGCTCGCCGAATTGTTCCTTCTCGTCGGACAGCCATCCAATCGCCGTCGGATAAAAAATAATTTCAGCACCAGTCATTGCCGTCAGCCTGGCTGCTTCCGGGAACCACTGATCCCAACAGACACAAACGCCGATCTTACCGAATTTCGTGGCGAAGCTCTGAAAGCCCAAATCACCGGGTGTGAAATAGAATTTTTCGTAGTAGAGCGGGTCGTCCGGAATGTGCATCTTGCGATACAAACCGACTTGCGTTCCATCGGCGTCGAAGACAACTGCGGAATTATGGTACAAACCCGCCGCTCGCTGTTCAAACAGCGATGCGACAATCACGACGCCCAATCTGGCCGCTACTGTCGACAGCGTCTGGGTGATCGGGCCAGGAATTGTCTCGGCTTCCTGAAACTTGCGATGGTCTTCGGACTGACAGGGATACTGTCCATGAAACAATTCTTGCAGACCGATGACATTGGCACCGCTGGCCGCCGCTTCCTCGATTCGGCGAATTGACTTCTCGACATTCTCCTGCTTCGACGTCGAGCAAGTCATCTGAATTAAAGCCACTTTGGGGGTCATACTTCCAACTCCGCTTTTGCGATTTCCATCCAATCGACCGCTGCGTCGATTTGTTTATCTCGATAGGCGACATGGGAGAGCAGGGGAGGGACGCAATGCAATTCGAGTTGCTCACGATTGCTATTCGAACTTGGATCGACGTCGGATGGCTGTTGCACGTCGTTCAGAATAATTCCGGCTGTCGGCAGTCCATCGCGAAATGTCGCTGCGGTAATAACCGTCTGCAAAGTTTGGTTGATCACCCCAATACGATTGGCAGCAACAACAAGAATTGGGTAGCCAAGTTCCAGTGCGATATCGGCGACAAATAAGTTGTCAGTGATCGGTGACATTAGCCCGCCAACTCCTTCGACCAACAAGATGTCGCAGTCGTCTCCCCAAACATCTGCGCCCTTGAACAACAAGTCTTCGTCAATCTCGCGTCCTTCAGCGCGGGCTGCCAGCTGAGGGGCCAAGGGGGCCTCAAAGGCCTGCGGGCAAACGTCGTTTAACGACCGAGGTCGTCCCGCCGCTTCCCAAATGGCCACGGCATCGTCGGCCTGCAATTGTCCATCGACGCGAGAACATCCGCTCGCAACGGGCTTGTAGACGCCGACGCGATGCCCCGCAGCGACGAGCGATTTGGCAATCAGCGACGTGACATATGTCTTGCCAACGTCCGTATCGGTGCCGGCGATAAACAGACCCAGTTTTGGTTTCATGAAGGTTCTCAAATCAACAAACGAGCGAACAGAAGAGCGGAATCGGAACGGGACCGACAATGCGGTATCACACCACAGAAGCCCGCATTTTAGGTGTTAACCACAAAACAGGGAAGGCTCCAATCCGAGGCAATTGGCCAACCGCTTGCCAATGCCGATCTTGCCGAGTAGGCTTGCGATTCCCGCAGAATTAGCCACTGGCTGATGTTAGACAATTTAATGCAAATAGGAGTTTCACCATGCAACCCCAAGACAAAGCCCGCGAGCTAGGAATCAACTTCGACTCTCAGGAGCAAGGTTACCTCAATCTGTGCATCAAGACCGGCAACCTGTTAATGACCTCGGGACACGTCAGCGACCTGAAAGGGAAGTTGGGAGCAGACCTCGAAGTTGAACAAGGTTACGCCGCGGCGAAGGATTGCGCCGAAAAGATCTTGCGATCGGTTCACAATGCTCACGGAACCATCAACGGCTTGAAAGTCGTCAAGCTGCTGGGTTGCGTTAATTCTACACTCGAGTTCACCGACCAACATCTGGTAATTAACGGCGCCTCCGATCTGTTGCACGAACTGTATGGCAAAGAAGGCGACGGTTACCACGCGCGAAGCGCTATCGGTTTCGCGCAATTACCGACCGGCGTCGCCGTCGAAATCGAGGCGATCTTCGAAATCAAATAATCCCCTTGCCCCAACACTCAAGAATCATCGAGTAGGGTGGGCCGTGGTGATCAAGCCGCGACCCAGCCCTCTCACAAAACCGTATGTAAGGGCAAGGTACTACACGTCGCTCAGTGGGCATTGGCTGACTGCTCCGTATCTCTACATGCAAAACGCCCCAGGGCCAAATCCTCAGCCAAATGACATCTATCTGGAGGCCGTAGAAAAACAGATTAAACATACTCCAGGACTGTGTGGAGATTTTGTTTACGCATTCTCATGGAAGGTGAATAACCTTCCTCCGGGGGCCAGCGGATCAATCATTCAAGTTGTTCAAGTCTGCGAACGGGTCACTGATTGTGGTACCGAGATAATTGGTGATGACGGGCGAAGGAGAATTGTCAAACAAGTCGTCCCAGGAATCATAGAGGCAGTTCTCAAGGATGGTAACTGTCCAACGTCTCAGTCTATTAGGGGCGGAAGAACTTTTAAATGTGTCGAATATATCGAAGCTTGGTCGGTAGATGCCAACGGCATCATTCAACCGCAATTCGCCGGATTCAATGATGCGTGGCGTATTCACAATAAACTTAAGAAGGGCGTTCATCCGTTTTGTCAGACCGAAGGCGAGCGTATCTTTCGGGGGGCTGCAAGATTTTTCGACTCGCCTATTCCCGCGAATTTTCGGTCTCCACATGAATGTACGTTCGGTGGTCTAGTGCCGTCGACAATCGAACACCCAACAACTTGGCCTCATCTCCCGACGCCTTTGGGAAATGCTGTTGTAACCCAAGTCGACATGAGATGGGATTGTTGCAAAGACGATGGCTGCTGTGATCAGAAGAATGGAACTGGGTCACATTTAGTCAGCTACTATGCCGCTGAGGTGGCGGATCTACTCCCACTCCCAATTGGGAAGAAAAAATAATGGAGATATCAGATGGTGCGGACCTATCTCGCAATCGCGTTGTTTTCAATTACTCAGATGACCGGGCTGGCTGTTGGTCAGCTGAA
>JBLHLE010000680.1:0-4938 GCA_047620805.1 Pirellulaceae bacterium | reverse complement strand
GAGGCACCTGCGACTGGTTGCAGTGATCATTGAACAGGCACTCGATGAGCGACCCTGCCCGCAGTTGATTCTAGTTTGCACCGATGGATGGACGCCTTGGCCGACAGAGAACAATGGCGTTCCCATCGTCGCATGTATCACCGGAAAACTCGCGGACCTGCCGAATTGTTACCGACCACCAAACTGGATTACTACTCTTGAACTAGGAGCCTGACGATGATTAGCCCGTCCAATGAAACTGTTGAAAAGAGACTACTGGAAAAAGCAATTACGGCTTTGATCTGCGCCTTAGCCCACGACGAAGCATCTCGTGGCGGCGCTGGCAAAGACGAGTTGGAGGAACTACGTAAGTTCTGGGTGCCCGACGCAGAGAAGATCGTTGACGAAGCCGAACGACTGGGACTATTGGGAGACGAACATGATGACTGAATCAAGAAATCTTATCGCCTATTTTCGAGTCTCGACGAAGAAGCAGGAGCGATCAGGACTAGGACTCGAAGGGCAGCGCGAAGCGGTTACCAACTTCGCAAACGGCCAAGTCTTGGCCGAGTACACTGAGACGGAGACTGGCAAGAGAGCCGACCGTCCTGAATTGAAACGAGCCATTGCACACGCGAAACGCGCTGATGCCACGCTCTGTATCGCCAAGTTGGACAGGCTGGCTCGAAACGTCCATTTCGTGTCGGGCTTGATGGAATCGGGCATCGAATTCGTCGCCTGTGACATGCCTCAAGCGAATCAGTTTACGATCCACATCTTAGCCGCCGTAGCGGAGCATGAAGCCGCGCAAATCAGTGAACGCACCAAAGCAGCCCTTGCCGCTGCAAAGCGACGAGGCGTTAAGCTGGGAGCGTCTAGGGTAGAGTGTCGGAACCTAACCGATGAGGCGAGACACAGAGGCGCAATGGCTGCTGGACAAGTAGTCCGCGAGCAAGCGGATGAAGCCTACGCTGATTTGTACGACTTTCTACAATCGCTACGCCCATCGTTTAGCTACCAACAGATCGCTGAAATCTTGAACTTGCGGGGGGAGCGAACGCGGCGCGGCAAACCTTGGAGTGACGTTGCCGTAATGCGAGTGTGCAGGCGGATGTAGTCGTCATGTCGGAGTTAAGACATTCGGTTCCTTATAGCCGAAAGGCTACTTCCTATCTCGATTTAGGCGACGGACTACTCAAGGTCAGGGAATACGTCACGTTCAACGAGCAACTGGATTGTTCGACTACGGCCCGGTTCGCGCGAGATGAAACCGCGATCACAAAGAGTGACGACCATGTTGTGAACCGTGGGTGGCGTCGTCCCAAAGTACCGCTGCATGTCCGATTCGGCAGGCGGTTGTCCGTTGAGCTTCGTGTAGTAGTGGATAAACGCAAGATACTGCCCCTGTTTAGCAGTTGGTTCGTTTGATGCATTCATCACGGTTGCCTGAGTTGCACAACGTAAAGGTTTTAGACGCCAACGTGTCGTAAAGACTGGACTGCCCGACGCGGGGTAGCAGTGCTGGCGAGTTATGTTCCTACAGTATGCCGACATGAATTGCGATTCGCAACTGTTATTGCTTGCACTCAACACCTAACCCGCTCGGCTAGCCGCAAACTCCGCCGCAAATTCGGCAAACGACGGGGTGTCACTAGGGATCTCTAATGGTGCTTCCACTGCCCATCCCTGTGCCTCAAGAACGCTGGCTGCAATATAGGGATCTTGCCAAACATGTCGCAGCACCCATTCGCAGGTTTCCGATTCTAAGTCACCATCGCTCATCTCACCAAACGGAACCATCCGCTCAACTTCTTTTTCGTGACACATCATTACAAGTTTAGTGAGGCCATCCATCGCCTTTACCGCGAGGTGAGTCTTGTCTTGGTCGATGGATAGTTGAATCAACTGATGCCACATATCCGCAAACTTTGCCACCCCGCCAACCTGGGCCAACATCGCGTTTGCCATCGCCTCGACTCTCGAAACTCGCCGCGAATTGGTCGTCAAACTTTGGTCGTCATCCACCGTATCGACGAACACGGTCATACTCTTCGTTCTTCGCCTATCGCGCCGGTCTTTTTGCTCATCGTTGAAACACGCGCGGCAGTTGCCGTGGCGTACTCCCTTAGCAATATCTCGCATCCGAAACTCAGAAGTCGGGTGAGACTCGCCGCAGACGTTGCAGATCCGAAAATCGCCTTCGACAACTCTCGCAGTGCCGATTAGTGGGGCCGAGTTTTGCATTGTTACGCTCCTTCGTGTTCATGGGCCGTTTTCAATATTGTAGGTAATTGGCGAGATTTGGCGATAGTTATCGAGTTAGGGCCTATCAGATTCACTGAAACAGGCTAAGTATTGTGGCTTGCGGCAATTTGGAGCTTTGATTTTGGGATGCGCACGAGTTCTAATTGACGTGGAGCGGCAGAGGGCAAGATTAAGTAACCGTCCGCATTCTGTGGGGCAAGTTGTTTGGAGGTGCAAATGCGTCGGACACTCCGTTTTGAGTCACTAGAGAGCAGGTGCTTGTTAGCCAGCGTTACGCTGCTTAGTCCAGAAAACGCTACGCATGATTTCCTCGCTAAAGGACTCGATATTAACGCACAAGGGGACGGAATCGTAGCTTGGTACGACCGAGTCGATGATGTCTCTTTTATGCAGTTGCTCCGCAACGGACAACTATATCAAGATCCTATCGCGTTGGGACAAGTCGCATCGGCAGACGGCGAAGTCCAGGTAGACTGCAATTCGAACTCCGTGTGTGTCGTCGGCTGGGGGGACTCGATTTTCAAATATGACCGAAACGGGAGTAAACTTACTACCGAAAGTCCAATCCGGGGTATTGCAACTGCTGTCGGTAATGTGGCAATAAACGACGCGGGTGACATTGCGTACTATTATCGTCTTTCTACTGGAGGCACCAGTAATCGATTCGGTAAATTCAACGCGGACGGTACTAGCGGCGGAATGATTGAGTTCTCTGATGGAGTTGGGCCGGATTTGGTCATTACGGATGATGGTGACGTAATATTTAGCAGCAGTACCGGCGGCAATCCCGCGAATCGAGTGTACAAGCTAAACGTCTATCGCGATTTTCATGACGCCCAGGCCGACACAGAATTGGTTATCGACCATCGACCTGGGTATTTTCTTATTCCTGATGAGCCTGAGCGAACAACTGACCTCCTTCACATTTGGAGCAATATGGACGATTTGTCAGTTGAAGCTCAATGGTTTTCAACCGACGGTGACCTAGCAGCCGTATCGACTCCACATACGTTGCTTGATCCTCCAACTGCACCTCGGGGTTTTCGGGCAGACATAAATTCCAACCGGAACATTCTAATCGCCACGTCCACTGCTAGTCTTCATTACACGAGAGTGTTTGATTCCGAGCGGAACTTGGTCCAAGAGAGCCATGTCAATGTCAACCTCCCTGAACGAACCACGTCTGTTACCGCCGCCGCAATTGGCGAGCAGCACATCTTGACCACATTTAGTCAGGACAATGATGGACTGGATGCCTATCTTTCGATCGATACGCTTTCCATTCATCCACAAGTTCAGTCTATCGTTATCAACGCCGAGCCTATCGACCCACCGGATCTCCCAGAAAGGGGACTCCAACCAACGTCCTGGCAACAACAAAGAAGTTCCATTGAGTCACTCACTATTGAGTTCAGCGAAGATGTCAATGCGATGGTCACCGACTTCACGCTGACTAACCTAGGGATCAATGCTCCAGTCGATTCGGACGAACTGTTCGTGCTTGACGCAGATAATTTTCAAATCGCTGGATCGACTGTTAAGCTACTATTCGAGCCAGACGAATTGACTGATGGCGTGTATCAATTGAGCGTCAGCGATGGCGTAACCGACTTAGATGGAAATCAGTTAGAGGGCGGCGATTTCCAATTTATCGGCAACACCGACAACAAGTTTTATCAACTAGAAGCGGAGTGGAGTGGCGACAATGGTGTTTCGGTTTTTGATTTTGAGACATTTGGTTATTGGTTCGGCATTTCGACTATTGACGAACCCCTTGCGCCTCAATGCGCAGATTTGAATCGCGATGGCGGCGTCAGTATCTTTGATTTCGCGGGATACAGTGGCAACTTTGGAAAGGGTGTAACTTACCCGGCGGAGGTCGTGTCGCTGGTTGTGCTTCTAATCGAAGAATCGGTTCCTCGGGAACAAAGACAAGACGCTATCGAACAGGTCGTTGAAATCGCAGCAACAGTGGATGCCTGGGGTATCGTCGCGAGAGAGCGGATCGTCGATGATGCAAACCTCGAACACCAGCGCGAATCGCTCGACGAACTCGACTTGGATTTGGAAGCGGTTATCGACGCGCTGGCAAACGATGTTGGCGACGTTTGGGCATAGACTGATACTGCTATTATCACGGGTTTCGTAGGCGGGTGCATAGCAGCGAGAATCAGTCACCTCCAGTGCTTCGAGGTGTGCGGAAAGATGTTGCATCGAGTCTGCCGGGGGCGTCTTAGCCTCTTGTCATCGCGTGGGTTATGGTTGGACAGGCACAAGCAATTTACAATGCGACGTTTAGGTAGCAGGGAGTTCTTTCAATGCAAACGATTTTAGACAATCGGTACACGACGAGATTGCAGGACGGTGAATCAAAATGGTACGTATGGAAAAGCATACGGGACCTAAACACCAACGCAACGAGGTCGGGCTCTGTCAGTATCAAAATGTTGGACCCGCTCGAATTGCTACCAGCCATCGACTTGCTGGAGGAGCACGGATTGACAGGAACTGCGGCGATGCTTCGCGAACTGGTGACGCCACAAAAGCCGTCTAAATATCACAACTACCGGAAGCTCGTTATTGATGAAACCGGCCATTCGGTCACGCAAGAGAGAATTGCAAAAGATGAATACCGCATAATTGAGGGATAGAACAACGGGTCCTCGCAGCGCCTGCTCAGCAGCTAAGGATCAA
>JBLHLE010000679.1:0-4945 GCA_047620805.1 Pirellulaceae bacterium | reverse complement strand
AGGGCAATTTGATCGTCTTCGTTACTGGCATTGCCGCCGCTGAGAATATCGTTATCAGCGCCGCCGCGAACCGCGTCGAACCCCGTCCCGCCGATTAGTAAGTCCATACCAGCATCGCCGGACAAGCGATCGTTTCCGGCTCCACCGAACAAAACGTCGTCTCCGCTGCCGCCGTTGAGGATGTCATTCCCGAGTCCCCCGTGCAACAAATCGCTGCCGCCGCCCGCGGACAACTGGTCGTTACCCTCGTCGCCAAACAGCGCGTCGCTACCGGCACCGCCTTGGATACGATCGTTTCCAGAGCCTCCGTACAACGTGTCATCGCCGCTACGCGCGGTGACAACGTCGTTGCCAGCCTCGCCATAGATCAGGTTGTTTCCTTCGCCACCTAAGATCGTGTCGCGGCCCGGCCCACCAAACAACTGATCGTCTCCGCGACCGCCAGCAATGTAATCGTTCCCTTCTTCGCATCTCGGGCAACGTCAATGCGAAACGCGTTACCGTTAATCAATTCAAACTGTGCGTGTAGTCGCCAGCGGATACTCCCACTTCCCTTGGTGTACTTAAGGAACGCCGCTTCTGCCATCGAGAGAAGTGCCTTGATCACCGACCCATCAACCAACGTGATGGTCTTGCTAATCCGGTCAATTCGCTCGTCGGAAAGCTGGGGCCCGAGCTTCTTCTGTAGGTTTTCAATTACTGGCAACAGCAAGTCCGGATCAAATACACGGAGAGCTTCACCAAGAGATGCCAGTGAAGTTCGAGGGCAGCCCAGCGCCTTCTGTACTTTTTTGAGTTCCGATGCGCGTTTCAAGGAACGCAAGGACGTAAACACCGGATTGAAGAAATAGAGCAGGATCAGAACGCAAACTTGATCGTAAAACAGTTTCCGATTGCCTGCCCGATCGCTTTCCGTACCCGCATCGTGCAGACACTCAAGCAACGTACGCAATTCCCCAAAGAACTTCGGGATCGCAACATCAGATTCGCCGATCTCTTCTTTAACCATATGTGAAAGATCGCATACAATTCATTAGCTAGCAAGCCCAGTTCACCAGCTTTTTGTGTAATTCTTGGCTAGCAAATATCGTGCCGGACACCATTGCGTCAGATGCGGAGTTTGGGCGTCAGATGCGGAGTTTGGGCGTCAGATTGTCAGATGCGGAGTTTGGGCGTCAGATTGTGAGGTGCGGAGTTTGGGCAGAAGTATTGGAGACTCCTTAGATCAAGAAGGCTCTATTGGCTTGAATTTGGCTCGGCGGAGTTGGTAGACATGCTGGGGCCCGATAGTCTGTTTTCCCGTGTGGGGCTAGAATACGCCCACTGCGGCGGTGTTTTCCGTCGTCAGTTTCTGAACTTCAACGCTGGAGAATAAGCCATGTTGGCACATAACGTCTTTTTCACGCTGAGCGATAAGTCGGACGATGCGATTGCAAACCTAGTTGCGGAATGTCACAAGCATCTCAAAGGGCACGAGGGGACCGTGTTTTTTGCGGCGGGCGGATTGATCCCAGATTTGGATCGTCCTGTCAATGTACGGGATTTTGAAGTGGCTTTGCACGTGGTGTTTGATGGCCGCGAGTCCCACGACAAATATCAATTAGATCCGCGACACCTGGAATTCATTGAGAACAACAAGTCGAATTGGGCATCTGTCCGCGTTTTTGACTCGAACGTCGAATAGGGGTCTTCGTCCTTACTAACATCTGAGCGGCAAAACGAGGCAAGCATAAAACGAAAAAGCCCGGCGTTGTTTGCCGGGCTTTTGTGGTTTGATGTTGCAAATTCCATCCGTGATGGGGGCCCGCTACACGGGTTTGTTTGGATCTTTGATTTGGTTGGCGCTGTCGTCGAGTGGATTGTAGCGTTGGCCGGATCGTTTGTTGTCGTTTTTGGGTTGCTGGGCAAGACCAGCTCGCTCCAGCAAGGACGATCGCAATATCTCTTCCAAGTTGCTTTCATCGGGCGGAGGAGATCCAACGGCACCGAGGTCGGCAGGTGAGTAGTGCACTTCGTACTTGTGTTTGGCGACGGCAAGGGTGTCACCTGGGTTAACACGTTTTCTGGTAATTGGATTACCATTTACTTTCGTGCCATTGCGGCTGTTTTTGTCTTTGACGAACCAATAGCCATTCTCGAGGGTGAGTTGGCAATGGTGTGCTGACACATTTGCGAATCGCAGAACGATATCGCAGCTTTCCCGTCTTCCTACGAGCAAGTCGCTCTTGAGTAGTGGAATGGGGTCACCACCACCCAAAGGAATCAGTTCTCCGTACATAATACTGCTCCCTTGTGGGGTTTGGCCGAGTAATCTATGATCAAAAAAGACGAAATAGGAAACGACTACTCCTGCCTGAACCTCGTATAAAATCACTATTTACTGTAAACGAGTTGCGAATTGACGTCAACCAATATGCCAACGACTGAGCCTCAAATTCCAGCTTGGCGCAAGGCAGGCAATCGCTATTTTGCTTACAACTTCTTCCTACAGCAGAAGTTCGGGCATCGCGTGCAGAAAGTGAGTATCGATGCGAAATTCACCTGCCCCAATGTTGACGGTACGGTAGCTAAGGGAGGTTGTAACTTCTGCGACAATCGCAGTTTCAGTCCCAGTCGCCGGATTCCAAAGCAGGATATTTCCGATCAGATAAACGACGGCATTAGTCGTTTGAAGCGAAGATACAAGGTGAACCACTTCACGGCGTATTTTCAGCCCGCAACCAATACCTACGGGCCCGTCGACAAATTGCGTGCCCTTTACGAACAAGCTTTAGCGCATCCCGATGTCGTCGCGATGGCAATTGGTACTCGGCCTGATTGCGTTGCGCCGGACGTGATGGACTTGTTGAGTGAGTTTGCGGAGCGAACATTCTTGTCGATTGAGTACGGCATGCAAACGATTCACAACCGGTCATTGGACTGGATGAATCGCGGGCACCATCACGATTCGTTCGTCGATGCAGTGGAGCGCAGTCGGGGCCGCGGTTTCGAAGTTTGTGCTCACGTCATCCTGGGCATTCCCGGCGAGTCGCACGACGACATGATGGCGACTGCGCACGAAGTCGCACGATTGGGGATCGATTCGGTCAAACTGCATAACCTATATGCGGTGAAGAACACTCCGTTTGGCGAAGAGGTCGAACGGGGCGAAGTAGAGCTGATGGAACGAGACGACTACATTCGTACTCTGGTCGATGTACTTGAGGTGCTACCACCGACAATGATTGTCGAACGCATTAGTGGCGAAGCGCCGCCCGACTATTTCATCGGACCCAGTTGGTGCCTCGACAAACCGGGGGTTCGACTGGCTCTACAGCAAGAGCTAGAAAAACGCGATTCCTACCAGGGAAAACATTACGTCAAGTCGTAGTTGGCAACAAATCTGTAGGCCGCGAACAAGCGCAGCGCAGTTCCGGCAGACGTTCATTTTCGTTTGCCATCCCGGTCGTTTTGCTACTATGACTATCCTGCATATCCACAGAACGCTCCCTCGAATTCCGCGTCTGCGCTTCGGCAGTGGTCGACGAATTACTGGGTCGTCATTGGTCGATTTAGTACTGAATCAAGCTGAAGACGTCGCAAGGTGCGACGACTTCGCGGCCGTTGAGGGCTAGCAGTTCGATCAAGAATGCGGAGCCGACGAGGGTGGCACCACAGCGTTCGACCAATCGGCAGCAAGCGGAAACGGTTCCGCCTGTGGCGAGTAGGTCGTCCAAAACCAATACGTTTTGTCCTTCGGTAACGCCATCGATGTGCATTTCGAGGGTGTCTTCACCGTATTCGAGTTCGTAGTTGAATGAGTGAGTTTGGAAGGGGAGTTTGCCGGGCTTGCGGATAGGGACAAAGCCTGCATTCAATTCCAAGGCCAGCGGAACGGCAAATATGAAACCACGTGCTTCGGCAGCCACGATGACGTCGATGTCTTGCCCGCGGAATCGTTCTGCAAACAGTTTTACGGTTTCCCTCATTGCGTCGGGTGATAGTAGCAGCGGAGTAATATCGCGGAACAAGATCCCCTCTTTCGGGAAATCGGGAATGTCGCGGATAAAGTCCTTGAGGTTGATTCCGTTGGATTCGGACATGACGAGCCTTTTGGAGGTGTAGTCGGAGTATTCGGAGATTGTAGTAGTTGCTGTTAGTCGATCGCGGTCCTAGATATCGCTCAGCTGGCGAACGCAAGCTGCTGAATATAAAGTGCGGCGGGGCGAATCGCCAGCACCCTCGCCGCCGCCGCCAGGCGGCGATACCGGGAAAAATGTTTGAATTTTCCGTTTAGCGAACCAATACCTTTGTTCTGCCGTCTTACTCTGCGGGCAACAATCGCGTATTTTGATACGTCTCGAAGTGGACTGGATAGTCGCCGGTCGCCCATTGCGTTTTGCGCGAGTGGTGCGGCGGGAGGAAAGTCCGGGCTCTATAGGACAGGGTGGTCGGTAACGCCGACCGGCCGAAAGGTTAGGGAAAGTGCAGCAGAAAGTAGACCGCCAGCTCGGCTTGCCGAGCGGGTAAGGGTGAAACGGTGCGGTAAGAGCGCACCAGCAGCCGAGGTGACTCGGTTGGCTTTGTAAACCCCACCCAGAGCAAGGCCAAACAGAAAGCAGCCGGCTTCGGCCGGCACGGATTTGTCCGATCCGTTACGACTTTCGGGTAGGCTGCTTGAGGCG
Source organism: Pirellulaceae bacterium (assembly GCA_047620805.1). Lineage (GTDB taxonomy): Bacteria > Planctomycetota > Planctomycetia > Pirellulales > Pirellulaceae > JBLHLE01. The sequence goes on along the minus strand of JBLHLE010000679.1, from coordinate 281 downwards.
CCGGGCAATCGGCGTCCTAGATAAATGACTATCACTTGCTTCGGCAAGTACAAAACCCGGCTTACAGGTCCACTTCGAGATTTTTTCCTGTAGCCGATCTAGTGCCTCTAGCTTCTCGTTCAAATATGCGGGCTTGAAAGACGATGCACGTCGCAGATTTGGCAAGTAGCAAAAAACAAAGGCGAGTTGCAGTTGGTGTACTGCACTCGCCTGTCGGTTGCCTTGCGTTGATTCGTCAGCGGCTGCTCTAGTCGTTTTCCGCGAATATTCTTTGTCGATTG
>JBLHLE010000678.1:0-4947 GCA_047620805.1 Pirellulaceae bacterium | reverse complement strand
ATGTCATTTGAGCCATTACATTCCGTTTGTGGTCGACCTCGACAACTTTCAAGAGTTTGCCGGCGGCGCGCAGGACCTCGTGAAGATTCTCTGCCGTCGCGCGGCCGCCAGTGCTGTACGACAAGATGACATGCCGCGCTTTTACTTGCTGGACGAGCCGTTCGATTGCCTCCACGGCGAGGAATTTCCCCGTCGACTGATTGCGACGAAACTCCTCGAATACGGTTGCCGCTTGTCGGTCGGATGTGTCGGCTCGTCGCAACGCTTTGCCAAATAACTCGGGGCGATCATTTAGGCAGATCGTAGACCAGAGGTGATAATAGGCAGCGTAGCGGACTCGCGATGGTGGCATTTTCTCGTTATTTGAGCCGTAGGGTGGATCTAGGTACGCGATGTCTACGTCGCAGCTATTGACGACGTCGAAGATGTCGCCGCGATGTACCTCGTGATCATCGCGAGTAACTTGGAGCTTTGGGATTTCCAAAAGCAATTTATTGAACGAGCGAGGTGACCATCTTTTTAAGTACGAAGAATAGTGCCCCAATGTGTTGTCGACTTTGTCGAGCGCCAGGATCAAGCTTGTGATTGCAACAGCTCGTTCGATCGGGCAAAGTTCAAGCCGCTCGATTTCTTCGCGGATCGCATCTAGCTTGTACGTGTTGTGAAGTTGCCATGGCTTCTTCAAACCGTCTGCTTGAACCGCGTCGCCATCATTGGCTTGGCCGCCGTAATGTTTGGTGAACCAGCCGTCGAGCGGCGGAAGTTGATTGAGGTGTTCAATGAGTTCCCGATAGTGCTCGGGCTGTTGGCGATTCAAGAGGTAGCAGGTCGCGAAAGTTTCCGTCCATGCCGAGATGTCGTTACAGATCAAGCGGTGGTTGCGTCTCGACAGTGCCTGCGAGACGCGAGTTGTGCCAGCGAAGCCATCGAGGATCGTCTCCCCACCCACCTCTTGGACCAGCCTTAGAATGTGAGGTAAAAGTTGACGCTTCGATCCCGCGTACTTTACGCCTTGTGTTTCGACGGGAGTGGTCGCATTTTTGGAGGCTGCTGAATGCGTCATGTTATTAACTAACTTGCCTTCCTTGAAAATGCGTTCACGAAACGCGTGGGCCCCGCTGCTGGCCAATTCGCGGCTAGTGGTAGCGGAATATTCTACAAAAAAAGCCCGCTCCAGGTGGAGCGAGCTTTTAAGTTATTTATTTGGCGTCACTTATTTGGCGTCACTTATTTGGCATTGAGTAAGGTTTACTCTTCGCTGGGAGCTTCTTCGGCAGGCTTATCGCTTTCGCTTTCGCCAGCGACTGCACCGACGGTTTCCTCTTCGTCGACTTCTGTTTTAACACCTTTGAAGTCGAGGCGGCGAGGTTTGTTTTCGTCGTCGAGGATAACATCGACCATGATCTTGTCTTTGCCTTGGAAGGTGCCTTGCAGCAATTCTTCGGCAAGCGGATCTTCGACGCGATTCTCTAAGGCTCGGCGGAGCGGTCGAGCACCGAAGTCGAGCCCTTGTCCACCGACCTTGATGAGGAACTCTTTGGCTGCATCGGTCAGTTCCAAGGAGTAGCCACGATCGGCGAGTCGTCCGCGAACGTGTGCCAGTTCGAGATCGACGATCAGCTTTAAGTCGTCGATATCGAGGTGATGGAAGATGATCGTATCGTCGAGTCGGTTGATGAATTCGGGTTTGAAGACCTTGCCGACTTCTTCCATTACGCGAATCCTCATGTTCTCGAAGGAAGCGTCCTTGTCTTGCTTCTGGAAGCCGAACGCCGATTCGTTCTTGATCGCTTCCGCACCAGCGTTGGTGGTCATGATCAAGACGACGTTACGGAAGTCGACGTTGCGACCGAAGCTATCGGTCAGGCGGCCTTCTTCCATGACTTGCAACAACATGTTGAAGACATCGGGATGCGCTTTTTCGATTTCATCGAGCAGCACGACGGCGTAGGGACGACGGCGAATCTTCTCGGTCAATTGACCGCCTTCTTCGTAGCCCACGTAGCCGGGAGGGGCACCGATCAGTCGGCTGACTTGGTGCTTCTCCATATACTCGCTCATATCGATATGGATTAGAGCATCCGCGTCGCCAAACATAAATTCGGCAACAGCTTTGGCCAACAATGTTTTACCGACACCGGTGGGACCGGCAAAGACGAAGCAACCGGTTGGTCGTTTCGGATCTTTCAGTCCACTGCGGCTCCGGCGAACAGCCCTGGCGATCGCCGTGACGGCGGGTTTTTGGCTGATGACGCGTAGGTGCAGCTCGTCTTCCATTGCCATCAGGCGGAGGCTGTCTTCGGTGGATAGGCGGGTCAAAGGAATACCCGTCATCTTGGAAACAACTTCAGCGATAACTTCTTCGTCGACAACACCGTCGGTTTCGCGAGATTTCTCTCGCCATTCCTTGGTGATAGTGTCTTTCTTCTTGCGAAGTTTATCAGCCTGATCTCGCAGTGCCGCGGCCTTCTCGAAGTCCTGATTGGCGACTGCTTCTTCTTTTTCTTTATTCAGCGTATCGACTTCTTCGTCGATTTCATTGAGATCCGGTGGTCGCGTCATGGCGCGAAGTCTTACGCGAGCGCCAGCTTCGTCTATCACATCGATCGCCTTGTCCGGTAAACAGCGAGCGGTGATGTAGCGTTCGGACATTACGACGGCTGCGGTAATGGCATCGTCGGTAATCTGAACGCGATGGTGCTCTTCATATCGTTCGCGGAGACCTTTGAGGATCTCGATCGTTTCCTTTTTCGGCGTCGGTTCGACGATGATTTCTTGGAATCTTCGAGCCAAGGCGTTGTCTTTTTCAATGTACTTGCGGTACTCGTCTAATGTCGTGGCACCAATGCATTGGATTTCGCCACGAGCGAGAGCGGGTTTGAGAACATTAGCCGCATCGATAGCGCCTTCCGCTCCACCAGCTCCGACGAGCGTGTGCAATTCGTCGATAAACAGGATCGTGTTTTTAGCGCGACGAACTTCGTTCATCACTGCTTTGATTCGTTCCTCGAACTGACCGCGGTACTTGGTACCGGCGACCATCATGGCGAGGTCGAGAACGACGATGCGTTTATTGGCCAGTAGTTCTGGAACGCTGCCAGCGATGACGCGTTGAGCGAAGCCTTCGACGATGGCTGTTTTACCAACACCGGCTTCACCGAGAAGAACTGGATTGTTCTTGGTCCGGCGACAGAGTACCTGAATGGCTCGTTCGATTTCTCGTTCGCGGCCGATGACGGGATCGAGTTTGTTCTCTTTAGCCATTTCGGTGAGGTCGCGGCCGAAACTATCCAAGGCGGGAGTCTTCGACTTGCCGCTCTTGGAGGACGACTGGGATTCGGAAGAACTGCCTTCGCGTCCGCCGCGCTCGCCACCTTCGCCACCTTCCAGTCCGTGGCCAAGCAAGTTGAGTACCTCTTCGCGTACCTCTTCCAATTTGAGGCCCAAGTTCATCAACACTTGAGCTGCCACACCCTCTTGCTCGCGCAAAAGTCCGAGCAAGATGTGTTCGGTGCCGACATAATTATGGTTCAGGTTACGTGCCTCTTCCATCGAGTACTCGATGACCTTCTTGGCTCGTGGTGTTTGCGGCAGTTTGCCCATCGTGACCATTTCGGGACCGCTTTGAACCAACTTTTCCACTTCGAGCCGTATCTTGCGAAGATCGACGTCGAGGTTCTTGAGAACATTGGCGGCTACGCCACTACCCTCCTTCACCAGTCCCAGCAAGATGTGCTCGGTACCAATGTACTCGTGGTTAAAGCGCTGCGCCTCTTGGTTGGCGAGCTGCATTACCTTCCGTGCTCTGTCAGTAAAACGTTCGTACATGTGGGCCCCCCTAGGAGCGGCGTTGAGTTTTGGCGTTAACCAGTCGTCCACGCCTGTTAATGTTTACTTGTTCCGTCAGTGATGCGGTTCTTCCCCTGCCGATGCGATTCTTCGCTGACATCGGCTCGGCGTCAAGCCGCCTCTCCCCCATTCGCGTTATCTCGTTGTCCATCATGTTGTGATTCGCCAAGCTTTGATTCACCGGACGCTTGAGCCTCTTCGGACAACTTTTCTTCCTCCAAAAGCTCGCGCTCGCGAAGGACTTCCATTTGCCATTTTTGCCAACCGCCAAGGCTTTGAAGCAAATCTAGTTGCTTCGTAGCTTCTGCTAACCGATTAGTATGGCGATACATCGTCACTAACAAAAGGTGAGCTTCCAAGTCGTGGTCGTTCCGCCTCAGGAGGGTTTGAAGTAGTGTCTCCGCTTCAAACCAATGGCCTCGCAGGTATTCACTTTGGGCCTGCGGATATAAATCCACTCCTCCGTCAGCTTCACTTGCAGCGTTCTCAAGAGAACGGATGCGAAGCGAAAACCACGTGCTTGAGATCCAAACTACTCCCACAACCAACCAGCCTAGGGCTGGTAGCATCGTGCGAGATAGCTCAGGCCAGACGAATGTCGCCAATAACGCGAAATTCAACATCACAGCAAACCCCAAGGCTGCTATGAGTCCAAACCACTGACCACGCAACCACAGCTGCGGTAGTCCGGGCCAAAAACACGTTAGTACAGGCGAGGCTCGCATCCAACCTTCGCTTGGTATCCCTACCAGTTAAATCTTTGCACACTATTACGGCGAAAGTCGCCAGCGAATTGTAACTCCCAATTTAGGGGCAATCAAGGCAAGTAAATGCAGCTGCTGATGTTAGGTAGAATGACAGTTTGCGTCGCTCCAATCAATCTCCACGACTGCTAGCGATTACGCGGTCCGAGGACACCCCAAAATCCCCTCCGGTTCACGCAACTAACCTCGACCACCGTTATATTCGTCACTTCATTCGGCATAACACCACCCATTTGGTCAGGTATTAAACCGGCCTGCGTCAAGACTTCGGTTATCACCAATGCTAGGGGATCAAAGGTTCGTTCACAAAAAAAACTCGCGACTTTTTTCCGCC
>JBLHLE010000677.1:0-4949 GCA_047620805.1 Pirellulaceae bacterium | reverse complement strand
TCTATGGCTAAGCAATGGCGAATTAATCCGCATGATGCGTCGCTCGTCGAAAGACTTGAGCAGGCTGCTAAATTGCCTCCAGTTGTCGCACAGTTACTTGTTGGTCGAGGGATATACGAAGCGGAAGAGGCGCGGGCTTTCATTGACGCCAAGCTTACCGGCCTTCGTCACCCCAACGAACTGCCGGGAGTGGAAGCCGCGGTCAAACTGATATTCGAGACGATCGAAGCTGAAAAGCGGATCGTGATTTACGGCGACTACGATGCGGACGGGATGACGTCGACTGCGATTCTGTTCCGTTGTTTGAATTTGCTGAAGGCAAACGTCGCGTACTTTATTCCCAATCGTTTGGACGATGGTTACGGCTTGAACGACGATGCGTTGCGAAAGATCGCTTCGCGCGGCACGGCGCTGGTCATCACAGTCGATTGTGGAATCGCGAGTGTCGGGCAAGCCAAACTCGCCAAGGAGTTGGGGTTGAAGTTGATCATCACGGATCACCACGAGTTTGCGGATGAGCTTCCGGACGCATCGGTTTTGGTACATCCGAGGTTGCCAGGTCACAACTATCCCTTCGGCGGATTGTGTGGCGCCGGAGTGGCTTTGAAGTTGGCGTGGGCGTTGTGTCAACGAGCGAGTGGCACTGAGAAAGTGACCGATGCCATGCGGAACTTCCTGATGATGGCCGTCGGGATCTCGGCGATCGGAACGGTTTGCGATGTGGTACCGCTGGTGGATGAAAACCGCTTGATCGTTCGTCATGGTTTGAAGAGTTTGTTTTCCAATCCGCCGCTTGGGATCGACTACCTGAAGAAGATCACCAAGCTAGACGAGAAGCCGGAACTGTCCTCGGAAGACATTGGATTCATGTTGGGGCCACGACTCAATGCAGCCGGCCGCTTGGGGCAAGCGACTTTGGGTGTCGAGCTTCTGACGACGGACTCGCACGAACGAGCGGAGGCCTTGGCGGAGTATATTCACGAGTTGAATAGTTCCCGCGATAGTTTGGAACGCAGTATCTATCTGGCGGCGAATAAACAGGCGCAAGAGGAGTTCGATCCCATTGGAGATCCGGCTTTGGTGTTGGCTGGAGTTGGCTGGCACGCCGGAGTGATCGGCATTGTGGCGGGCCGATTGGCGGAGAAATTTAACCGACCAGTCGTTTTAATCTCGCTCGACCAGCTGGATGTAAAACCGGGCATGGGGTCGGCGCGTTCGGCATGTGGATTGAATTTGCATCAGGCATTTGCCGCCTGTACGGATCACTTAGTTTCGCACGGCGGTCATGCGGCAGCAGCGGGGCTCAAGATCGAGGCCAAGAATATCGATGCGTTCCGCGCAGATTTTAACGAACACGTGGCGGGCGAGGTGACGGAGACGGATCGAGTGGCAACGCTGCGGATTGATGCGGAGGCCCCGTTGACCCAAATGACATTCCGTACCGTCAAACAGATCGAGCAACTCGCACCATTCGGCCAGCACAATCCCCGCCCCATTCTGTGTACCTCGGGCGTCGAGTTGGCTGAGCCGCCAAAGAAAATGGGCGGTGGCGAACGGCATCTGTCGGTCAAGCTGAAGCAATTCAGTACGACGATGCGGGCAGTCGCATTTGGACAAGGCGAATGGGCGGACGAGCTGGAAGGGGTCGAAGGACCGATCGATATCGCCTACCAGCCAGTTATCAATACTTATCGCGGCCGCAACAACGTCGAGCTACACCTGAAAGACTGGCGCGTCTCGGTGTCTGCGAAAACCCTCTCCTGATGCAAGCTGACACTTCGCCGTCGGTTTTTCTGAAATAGGGCGGCGAGTTGGGTCCTGAAAGTGCAAATTGTCTCGCGGTCTCGCGGTCTGATTGCGTAAGCCTTAACAAGCGGAGCGCAGTTGCCGAAGGAGATCTACCCAAGCGACTTCTTAATCGGTAGTATTTTGGCGTGCTGAAAAGTTTCCCCATTAGGGGCCGAGTATTCGCCCTCTTTCACGTCCCACATCCACTTAGCCAAAAGGCGTCAAGCATCTCCTCTTCGTCGCGCGACAAGATGATCCACGAGCAGCTCCGAAAACGCGGAATTCGTTCTGAGTCGGTTTTGACGGCAATGGGAAACATTCCTCGGGAAGACTTCGTGCTGCCGGCTCAACGCGAAATCGCTTACTCCGATCAAGCGCTGCCAATTGACTGCCAGCAAACGATAAGTCAGCCGTACGTCGTGGCGTTGATGACCGAGGCGTTGTCGCTGGAGCCGCATCACAAAGTGTTGGAGATTGGCACTGGAAGCGGCTATCAAACGGCAATATTAGCCGAGTTGTCTGGAGCAGTCGTTTCTATTGAGCGGCATGAACAACTTGCCAGCGAGGCGGCGAGGCGGCTTGAAGTTCATGGGTATAAGAATGTGGAGATCGAAGTGGGAGACGGAGCTTTGGGGGATCCCCAAAAGTCGCCTTACGACCGCATCATTATTACGGCAGCAGCATCACACATACCGCACCAACTTTGGGAGCAGCTGGCGGAAGGAGGAGTGTTGGTTGGTCCCTTTGGCGACCACCCTTCTCAACTCCTCCAACAGATCACCAAAGTCGATGGTGAACCGCGTGCGAAGACTTTATGCGTCGTTCGCTTCGTCCCATTTATTAGTGCCGAATTCAGACCCGATTGAGAAGGTCTGAACTATCGACGTCTGAACTATCGACGTCTGAACTATCGACGTCTGAACTATCGACGGATTTCAAAGCCGATGAAGGCACCGTGGTAGAAGACGCCACCGTTGTCGTCGATGCCTGCACCAGTGAAGAAGTCAGTAGCACCGACTTGGTCCGTGGCCAGAGTTGCGGATTCGACCCACATGGCGTTGTAGCCGACCATAAAGTCCATGTTGCAGTTTATTGCCCGTCGTCCGGTGACGCCCAGCTCGGCCAAGAAGGTTAAGCGATCGCTGCGGTCGTTGGAGTTGATCGTGACAACCCCCGTATCCAGGGTCGTGTTTTGAGCGCTGGCGTTGCCGAACAAACCGAGTTTTGCGGTGCCGTCAAACGACCAGCAACCTTGTTTCAGCAGCGACGATTCCACTCCAACCTGGAAGCCATACAAACGATTTTGAGTTTCGGTATCGTACGTCGAGATCAACAGTGCGGCATCTAAATTCGCTTGAAAGTGTTCGTCGATTTCCAGGTAGCGAAAACCGGCAAAGACTGTTCTACATGGCGAGCAAGCCTTGCGATAATTCAGCTCGAAACTGCTGAGGCTCGACTCGTAGCTGGATGTAATTTGTGTAACGCCAGGGAGAAAAAAGGGAACTGCCGTGTTGATGCGAACTGAGGTCGGCCCAGCAGTGGCGACACTCGCGTTGGCGTTCCACTGGTCGACACTCATCCAGCGAATTTCCAGTCCCGTATCGCAACCGCGATCCAGAATGCCGGAAACTTCATATCCCGCCCGCCAGCCGAAATCGAAATCGCCCGCATTGAGAGCGGTAGCAGGCGCAGCTGTATCAAACATAAGAACTTGCGAATCGGGACGGGACCGCTCCAGTGCCAAAGCGCCAGCGCGAAAGGTCCAAGAACTTCCTTCGTCAAACCAACTCGCCAATTTGTGATCGCAGCAGCCGCCGGATGCGCAGGAGGAACTGCCCCAGTCGCAGCAACCGTCTGGCGCATCGCATTGGCCAAAATTCTGGTCACCGCAGGATTGAGCGTCGCCAGTTTTGCCGTCGCATTCATTCGCTGAAACGCCACCTGTGGCGACTGTAAATAGGGCAAAGCCAAAGATGGCTAAGTATAGACTGATTTTCACGGCTCACTCCATTGGCCAACAGTGGCAAAGCTGCAGCGTTTGGTAACGCCACTATTGGTAGGAGTTCGTCATTTCGACCCGTGCATTATTGATATTTAAGTGCGGCTGAGCACAACCAGAATAGCCTGTAAAAGCGGTTTTGTTCGGAATTTCGCCACTACCCGCACAACCAGCGCGGGAGTTGGGCACGACATTCTGACTGAAGTCCTATTCTCCGAACGAGTTGGATGGGAAGTGCCAGCTTGCGGCTGTCACTTTCCGGTCTGGTTCGTCAGCATTCCGCTTAGATCTTCTAGATAACCTCGTTGCATCATGGATTATGACTAGTACAATCAGGATTCTCTATCTGACTGCTAGAAGTTTACAAATTTGCTGGGGCCAAATGATGCGGCCGGGGAACCCGTCACGGAATTGCCGTGTAGTTCGTTCAATCAGACCACTTCAAACTGGTTGCATCCTGTCTCTGCGCCCCTCCTCTTCACTTTACGAACTTCACACCACCCCACCCACCCGCCAGGGGTTTCTGTCTATCTCAACTGGGCCTATTTCAACTGGGATAAACAACAGACGACTGGCACCGCTGCGCATCCCCAACACGCAGGTCGGCAAAATTTGCTGCCCTGCCTCCTAGGAAATCTACACCATGTTCAAACAGACGCGCCGACACAGTGCCTGGATTAGCCAACGCGAACAACGCCTCCGTAATCGAAAACGAGCCTCGCGCTTGCAGTTGGAGCATCTTGAAGACCGCCGCTTGTTAGCTTTCTTCGGCCCGGCGAATGAAGTGGATGCTGCGCCCAACGTCGAAGCCGGTGGAGTGTTCGGGACCTCCGTCGCCGCCAGCGAGGAGATCGTGTTCGTCGGTTCTCCTGGTGCCACGGCCGGTGGACTCGCCGCTGCGGGAACCGTTTCGGTAATGGTGCGAGACGATCAAGGCAATTCCGACCCGAGCGACGATACTTGGGCCCAACCTCCCGCTCCGTTCCTGCCCTTCGCTGCTCCCACTCCTGAAGCTGCCGCCGGCTTCGGAACGTCTGTAGCGTGGAGCGACCCGTTCATCGTTGTCGGAGCACCGGGACAAGATGACGTCGGCACCGATCGCGGCGCGGTTTACGTCATCAACCTGGCTCCCGTGTTTGCTGGCGGCGCTGCGGTCTTTCAC
>JBLHLE010000676.1:0-4952 GCA_047620805.1 Pirellulaceae bacterium | reverse complement strand
GATCTATCTCGCCGAAAGCCCCGGTTCGCTGGAGCAATTAGCAGACAACGTCAACGATCAGTTGAAGCAAGACGGCCGCTGCGTTGTCGTCATTAGCGAAGGCTTTGACGTCGGTTCGCTCGGCGAGCGCAAAGATTCGTTTGGGCACACTCAATTTAGCGCCAGCGAAATGACCGTCGCCCAAAAGGTCGTTAACTACTTGAACAATAATGGCCTCGCCGCCAAAGGCTCTGCTCGAGCCAACGTTCCGGGCACCGACCAACGTCACTCCATGGCCTATGCCTCGACCACTGACCTCGAGGAATCGTACCACGCCGGCGAAAAGGCTGCTCAACTCGCTGCCAACGGCGACACGGGCTACATGTCGACCATCCTGCGCAACGAGGGCCCTGTCTATAGCGTCCGCTACGACAAGGTACCACTTTCAGACGTAGCCAATAGCGAACGTACTTTCCCCACAGAGTGGATTTCCGAAAGCGGCTTCGATGTCACCGACGACTTCGTCCGCTACTGCAAACCGCTGATCGGCGAAGGCATGCTCAGCCTCCCCATGATCGATGGTCGCCAGCGTTTAACTCAACTTAAACCACTTTACGCCGACCAAAAACTGCCCGCCTACATTCCGCAGGCGGATCGGAGCTAACTGGCGGGCGGTGCAATACACCTTCCTACGAAACATTTAACCAACAAAGAAAAACCAGCAGAGTAGAATCGCAATGTACGAGATCACACCTCAACATAAATTCCTCGTCGGCATCGACTCCGACGGTTGTGCCTTCGACACCATGGAACTGAAACACAAGGAGTGTTTCATTCCCAACACCATTTCCTATTACAACCTGCAGGCGATCAGTAAGTACGCTCGCGAAGCGGCCGAATTTGTAAACCTGTACTCGAAGAGTCGCGGAATTAATCGCTTCCCCGCTCTCGTCGAATCGTTGGAATGGCTGCAGCGACGACCGGAAGTCGCCGCCCGCGGTGTCACCATCGAAATCCCCGAGTCTCTGCGAACTTGGATCGCCAAAGAGACTAAACTCGGCAACCCCGCCCTCGAAGCCAAAGTCGCTGCGGGCGATGACGAAGCTCTCAAAAACGCATTGGCTTGGTCTGTCAAAGTCAACGAGGACGTCGCGGCGATGGTCCACGGCGTCTCCCCGTTCCCCTACGTCCGCGAAAGCTTGGAGAAACTGTTCCCTCTATGCGACATGCTCGTTTGTTCGGCTACGCCCAACGTGGCACTCAAACAAGAATGGGAAGAACACGACATCGACAAATACGTCGTCGAAATCTGTGGACAGGAAACTGGCAACAAGAAAGAAACTCTTTCCAACGCCAGCAAGTACGAAGCCAACTGCACATTGATGATCGGGGATGCCCCCGGTGATCGCAATGCGGCAGAACACAATAACTGCCTGTTCTATCCCATCAATCCCGGTCAAGAAGAAAAGAGCTGGGAGCGATTCTTCAACGAAGGGATCGACAAATTCCTCAGCGGCGAATTCGCCGGCGATTACCAGAAGATGCTAACCGACGAATTCGAATCGTTCCTACCCAGCACTCCGCCTTGGCCCGTTCACTAGCGATGCGTTCACTAGCGATGCGTTCACTAGCGATGCGTTCACTAGCGATGCGTTCACTACTGATGCGTGAACTACTGATGCGTGAACTACTGATGCGTGAACTACTGATGCGTTCACTAGCGATGCGTGAACTACTGATGCGTGAACTACTGATGCGTGAACTGGCAAGTTGGAATTCAGACCGAACACAAGAAACAGAAAAACACGAGAGGAAATAGCTACGATGAGTGATGCTGATTTTGGCCTAATTGGCTTGGCAGTGATGGGTGAGAACCTAGCTCTAAATGTCGAGAGCCGCGGCTACAAGGTCGCCGTTTTCAACCGCACGACCTCGAAAGTCGACGACTTCATGAGTGGACGGGCGGCAGGGAAAAACTTCGTCGGCTGCCACAGCGTGGAAGAGATGGTCCAGTCGCTTGCCCGCCCTCGCAAAGTCATGATGCTGGTCAAAGCGGGACAAGCTGTCGACGCTCTAATCGATTCGCTCATTCCGTTGCTCGAGCCGGGTGACATTATCATAGATGGTGGCAACACTCACTTCAGCGATACTGAACGCCGCACCAAAGCAATCGAAGACGCCGGGCTACTGTTCGTCGGCACCGGTGTTTCCGGTGGTGAAGAAGGAGCGCTCAAGGGCCCCAGCATGATGCCTGGTGGTAGCTTCGCTGCCTGGGAAACCGTCAAGCCAATCTTCCAAGCGATCGCGGCCAAAGTCGGCCCCAACGAAGACATCCCCTGCTGCGAATGGGTTGGCCCGCGCGGCGCAGGGCACTACGTGAAAATGGTTCACAACGGCATCGAGTACGGCGATATGCAGCTGATCTGCGAAGCCTATTACATGCTCAAAGAAACACTTGGACTCAGCAACGACGAACTCTACGACGTGTTCGACGAATGGAATCGCGGCGTTTTGCAAAGCTACCTCATCGAAATCACTCGCGACATCTTTAGCGTCAAAGACGAAGAAGGCGACGGCTTGGTCGTCGATAAGATCCTCGACGTCGCAGGCGCGAAGGGTACCGGCAAATGGATGAGTCAATTGGCCCTGGACCTCGGCGTGCCAAGCACTCTGGTGACCGCTGCCGTTTACGCTCGTGGCCTGTCAGCTCAAAAGGAAGCTCGCGTCCGAGCCAGCAAGGTTCTCGCTGGACCGGCAGGTGCTGCTCCCGACGTCGGAGACAAGAAGGAGTTCATCGAAGCGATTAAGCAAGCGCTGTATGCATCAAAGATTTGCAGCTATGCTCAAGGTTTCGTGCAACTTCAAGCCGCGGCCGAAGAACACGACTGGCCTTTGAACTACGGCGACTGTGCATTGCTGTGGCGAGGCGGTTGTATTATTCGCGCTCAATTCCTCGACCGCATCAAAGAAGCATTCGACGAAGACCCCAACCTGGAAAACTTGTTGCTGCACCCCTACTTTAAGGACGCAGTTGAAAAAGCGCAAGCGGCATGGCGGAAAGTCGTCGTTATTGCGACCCAAACAGGCCTGCCAGTGCCCGCATTCAGCACCGCTTTGGCCTACTACGACAGCTATCGCCAAGAGCGACTGCCAGCCAACCTGTTGCAAGCTCAACGCGACTACTTCGGTGCTCACACGTACCAACGCACGGACAAAGAAGGTACGTTCCACACCGAATGGATCGAAAACCGCCGTCCGCCGGCGGAGTAATCTACCCGGACAAGCGTCACGTAGAAAACCCGCAACGCGTCGCACGAAATACGATACTTCGTCGCGACGCGTTTAGCGTTACTGAATTCCAATTCGATGGCAACCCTTTCCGGAAACCGAGTCAATCATGTCTGCTGAATACTTGCAAAAACTGTTCTCCCTCGAAGGTCAAACTGCTATCGTCATCGGTGGCACCGGAGTTTTGGGAGGCGCGTTGTGCGATGGACTCGGACAGGCCGGTGCCCATGTGGTTGTCTCGGGTCGTTCGGAAGAGCGAGGTCAGGCTAGAGTTGACGCTATCAAAGAACTTGGCGGGGACGCTTCTTTCGTCCCTGCCGATGCAACGAGTCGCGAGTCGCTGCAAAGTCTCCTCGGCAGCGTCGTCGAAACACACGGGAAAGTCGACATTTTGATCAACTGCATGGGCGTCAACAAAGGTACGTCCTACGAGGAAATCACCGACGAAGATTGGGACTTTATTATCGACGGCAACTTGAAGTCGACTTTCATGGCTTGCCAGATTTTTGCGGCTCACATGTCCAGTCAGGAGCGGGGTGGTTCTATACTAAACATCGGCAGCGTCACTGCGGCATTGCCACTTTCGAGAGTATTCGCTTACAGTGCATCCAAGGCCGCCGTGGTCAACTTGACCCAAAATGTCGCGCGCGAATATGCAACTCGCGGCGTCCGAGTGAACGCGCTCTGCCCCGGCTTCTTCCCAGCCGAGCAAAACCGCAAGATCCTCAGTAAAGAGCGAGTCGACTGTATCCTTAGCCAGACTCCCATGGACCGCTTTGGCGAACCAGAAGAACTCGTCGGAGCCACCATCCTGCTACTTTCCCGCAGTGCCGGCAGCTTCATGACGGGTGCATCGGTCTACGTAGACGGCGGCTTCACCGCCATGCGATTCTAAATCCGATTGCTGGGAGAACCAATTTAGCGAACACTCCGTCTGGCGCGCTAGGTAGCGACTTTTGCTTCCGTTTTCTTTCGCAGTCGCATATTGAGGAACTCGACAAGCAGCGCGAATCCCATTGCGAAGTAGATGTAACCCTTCTCAATATGACTGCCAGCGCCCTCAGCTGTGAGCATGACTCCAATCAGAATCAGGAAGCTCAAGGCCAGCATCTTGAGCGTCGGATTCTCTTGCACGAAATGGCTAACGGGCTCCGAAAATGCGATCATGCACAATGCTGACAGGATAATTGCCGTAATCATCACCCAGAGTAAGCTGGCGTCGACCATTCCGACGGCAGTGATGATCGAGTCGAGCGAAAAAATTACGTCCAACAACAATATCTGAAAGATGACACCCGCAAAGCTGGACACTTTTACGTTGTGTTCGTCTTCGCCTTCCATCTTTTCGTGGATCTCTTTCACACTCTTCCAGACGAGGAACAGCCCGCCTGAGAACAGAATGAGATCGCGAATCGAAACTTCGTTCATTCCGACGTGTTCCGTCAAGTACGCTGCAACACCAGGAATTCCCCCCAGCCCGATTCCGGTCAACGTAAACAGAGGAGTCGTCATCCCCAAAATGACGCTAATGAAACAAAGCAATAGGACGCGAGTTCCGACGGCTAAACCGATGCCAAGTCGCCGCGCCGCTTTTTGCTGCTCCCGTGGGAGCTTGGACGTGAGGATCGCAATGAAGACGATATTATCGATCCCCAACACTAACTCCATCGCCGTCAAAGCCACCA
>JBLHLE010000675.1:0-4959 GCA_047620805.1 Pirellulaceae bacterium | reverse complement strand
GTCGAGGTGCAAAAGGAATAGGCAAATCGAAGAAACACTTTACGGACATCGCGGGCGATAAGGCGTTGGAGTTCATTACTTCGAACCCAGACGATAAACCGTTCTGCCTGTCGGTCAGCTTTAATGCTGCCCATGCCGAAGACGGCGACAAGGCGAACCACTACCCGCACCCGTCAACCGAGTCCGAATTGTATGCCGAAATAAAGATGCCCCGCCCCGAGCTCGACGGCGGAAAGTACTTCGACGACCAGCCTGAATTCCTCCGCGAGTCGATGAATCGCGACCGCTACTTCTGGCGATGGGACACACCAGAAAAGTACGATCGCAACATGCGAAATTATTTCCGCATGCTATCCGCCTTGGACCGCAACATCGGTCGCGTCGTCGCCGAATTGGAAAAACGGAATCTAGACAAAAATACCGTGATCATTTTCATGGGAGACAACGGATATTACATGGGCGAACGCGGGTTCGCTGGCAAGTGGTCTCATTATGAACAATCGCTGCGAGTGCCGTTGGTCGTCTACGACCCGCGAGTCAAAGATAACATTGGCGCAGTCAAAACAGACATCGCCTTAAATCTGGATATCGCTCCCACGATACTTAAGCTCGCTGGAATTGACATTCCCAAACGCCACCAAGGAACATCTCTCGAGCAGTTGAATGGGAATAAACGAGATGGTTTCTTCTGTGAACATCGCATGCAAAACGGTCGCATCCCAAAGTGGGAAGGGTTCCGGGGTGAACGATATGTTTACGCTCACTACTACGAACAGAAAATGCCGAACGAATTCCTGCACGATCTCCAGGAAGATCCAGACCAGCTAAAGAACCTCGTCAATGAACCCGAATACAAAAAGGTGCTAGACGAAATGCGCGCCAAGACTCAACAGTTAAGCAAACAGTATCTCGAAGCAAAATAGGCGTCGCATTTCAATGATATCGCATTCCAAAAATGTGGTTCGTTAATTTCAACTCTCTCAACCAGCGCTAAACTCCTCATGGTTATCCGGCGAGAAACGACGCTCTCAAGAATTCGCGAATCTCAACAGGAAGTTGCGAACTCGATTACCCATGGACTGGGCTTGCTGTTGAGCATCGTCGCTTCGCTGTTCGTCGCGTTCACATTTACCTGGCCGGATTACGGCATGGCTTTCGCCTGCGGGGTCTACGGATTATCGCTGGTCATTGTCTATACCGTTTCCACGTTATCCCACGCTATTCAAAATGAGTCCGCCAAGCATCATTTGCGAGCGTGGGACCAAGGCGTGATCTACTGGCTGATCGCTGGTACGTATACTCCGTTTGCATGGGCGAGTTTGGAAGACACCAATCGCGTGCTGATGCTAACTTCCGTTTGGACCTTCGCCATACTCGGCTTTTGCTCGAAAGTCCTTGGCTATCATCGCATCAACAGCTTCTCGTCGCTCTCTTACGTACTGCTCGGTTGGATCCCCGGCATGATCCTGGTCTGGACAGTCCCATTCGAATGCGCCATAGGCATGGTAGCTGGCGGCCTCGCCTATACACTCGGAATCGTGTTCCTCATCAACGACCATCGGCAATGGTACTTTCATGCATTGTGGCACGTGGCGGTCATTGCCGGGAGCGCATGCCATTTCTATGCGATCGTACGCCTTCTGTTGGCGCTCAAAACAATGAACGCTTAACAACCAACTGCTTAACAACCAACTGCTTAACAACCAATTGCTTAACTACCAATTGCAAGACAGGCTCGCCATGAGACTCCTCTCACTTCTTTGTCTGCTAACACTGCTGGCGACGGATATCGATGTATCAGCAGCACAGACAGAAAGCCTTCCCGTTCGAATTACGCAACAAACTAGCGGCGTCAAAGAAGCATCATTTCGCGGACTGGCCGTTCGCAACAAGAACGAGGCTTGGGTGAGCGGTTCGCAGGGAACCATTATGCGTACCACGGACGCTGGTCAAACCTGGGTTCGCTGCGAGCTGCCGGGCTTAGAACTACTCGATTTCCGGGACGTCGAGGTATTGAAAGACGGGTCGGTATTGGCGATGAGTATCGGAAATGGCGATGCGTCGCGAATCATACGATCCAGTGACTCCGGAAAGTCGTGGAAGACCGTTCTTGCAAACACAGATCCCGACGGCTTCTTCGATGGGATGACGTTTGGCTCGGACGATAAAACTGGAGTGCTATTTGGTGATCCGATTAACGGCCGTATAGATCTTTATCGTACGCGCGACGCCGGCCAAACCTGGCAACGAGTTGCCGAAGCGAGACGCCCCGAACTGCAAAAGGGAGAATACGCGTTTGCGGCGAGTGGCACCGGAGTTGTCTTGATCGGCAAAAACATTTGGATCGCGACCGGCGGCTCCACCGCGCGCATCCATCACTCACCGGACGACGGTCATACTTGGAATGTTTACGACACGCCCATCCGAAGTGGCAACGAGTCGTCGGGGATTTTTTCAGTCGAATTCCTCGATGCGAACAACGGGGTCGCGATTGGGGGCGACTACCTAAAACCCAGCCTCGATTCGAAGAACGTCGCCACTTCCATCGACGGCGGCAAGACATGGAAACTCTCACCAGCCGTACTGATGCCGCACAAAGCTTGCGTTCGATCGCTTGGTCACAACCGTTTACTAACCTGCGGTCGTACTGGCGTTGCTTTCTCCGCCAACGGCGGACAGGCGTGGACAACCGTATCGCCCGCTGGATACTTTACACTGGCCGTCGACCGACAGTCGGGGACTGGTTTCCTGGCTGGAAAAGACGGCCGCATCGCTCGTTTTGAGCTGAGCAAAAAGTAGACGATCTCGCTGGACTCAGGTTCCTGCCAACAATTGAGTTCGTTTGACGACCAAGAGAGGCGGGTTTAACCCAGCAACTCGTTGAGCGGCCCCAGTTGATCCTTCGATTTACCGAGTGCGAAATCGGGCTGCCCAAAGTGATCCTGAGGGACGCCGGAAATGTGGCACAGCGTGGTCAGCCAATTGCCAATCGTCTGATGATGATTGGCTACGCCATACCGCGGGTACGACAAATAACGCCCGGTCGAATTCAATCTGCCGTTGAGGTTGCCAAGCACTACGATCGGCCATTCGGTCGCGGACGAGTGGTGTTTATCTGAATTGTCGCTGACGTAGACAATGACCGTGTTGTCCAACATCGTGCCGTCGCCTTCTGGCGTTTCCTCGAGTTGACCGGCAAGACTTGCGATCAACTTAAAGTGAAAATCTCGAATCATGTTGCGACAATCCTGCGACGAGTTTGCTCCGCTGCTCGCTCCGTGGCCGACCGAGTGCACTTTCGGCACGATCCCGATCCCTTGATAACTGGAATTAAGATCGTCGCAGTGCAATGTTACGACGTTAGTGATTCCACTAATGAGCGCTGCAGCAGCCATGTCAAAGTGAGCTTCCAGATGATGAGTTGTAACCTTCGACGTGTATTTATCAGTCACCTCAGGAGCGTTCTTCTTCAATATGTCTTGCATCGAGATCAACTTAAGGCGTCGGTTTCGCAACGCCTCAAATCCGTTCAGGTAGTAACCCAGTTTTTCTTTCTCTTGACCGGGAAGATTTCGCTGAAGCTTCTTGATGTCCTCTGCCATCGCATCCAACACGTTCCCAGTTCGCTGGTACTTTTTCTTAATATCTCCGCCCGAGGCAATACTGCCAAAGAGATTCTGATAAGCGAGTTCCGGATTGCACTGAAACGGCAGTTGCCGATTCTTTTCAGCCGCGCTAATTACGGGATAGGCTGTTCCTTGGCTGCCATCGCCCATTTTCAATCCGACATGGTTGAACACGGACGGAAATAGATTCGACAGATGGCCATCGATTGTCGCCGCCGACGGTTGGCCCTGGGCTGTGGCCTTGTAGGCACCGAGTGCCCCGTAAAACGAACTATGGCCAAAGGTACACATACGTCCGCTGAGACCTTGAAGGATCGTCAACTTTTTCTTAAATGGCTCCAGAGGTTCCATTCCGGCAGCTAGTTTTCGGCCAGCTAGCGATTCGTCGACCGTCTCTGTCCCGCCATGGAGAAGCCCCTCAGGATTAATAAACTCGGCCTGCAAACCACTCGCCTTCACCACGAAAACGAATCGCTTTGGCAGCTGGGAATCGGGCTCCTTAGCATCGAGCATCGCCAGATGCCGCACGAAGGGCGACAAGGCCAAGCTTCCAGCGCCGAGCGTAACACCTTTTAGAATTGTCCTGCGGTCAGCCATCTGTTCGCCTCTGGATGTTCTTGCGTTATTCGTTAATGCGTCAAACTACTCTTCAGTGCGTCTAACTATTCTTCAGCGCGTCTAACTATTCTTCAGCGCGTCTAACTACTCTTCAGCGCGTCCAACTATTCGTCGACACAGTGACACTCTTGTCTCAGTTAATTGCGTCTCAGTTATTTGGGTCTCAGTTATTTGCGTCTCAGTTATTTGCGTCTCAATGTAAAATCTTGCAGTCGGGCAATTTCGCCGCTAAGTTCGCGACCGCTTCCTGAGTAATGTTTGGACAGTTGCTCAGATCGATGTAGATCAGAGATTTCATTGTTGCCAGCTGCTTCAACGCTTCATCTGTCAGTTGCTCGCATCCCGCCAGAGTTAACTCACTCATATTCGTCATACGGCTGAGATTCGCCAATCCCAAATCGGTAACACCTTTGCAATTATCCAAATAAAGTTCGACAAGTTCTGTATTCCCGCCTAAATGAGCCAGACCCGCATCGCCAATTTTAACACAATCGGCCAGTACAAGCCGGTTCAACATTTTCATTCCACTCAGCGCTCGCAGTCCGTCGTCGGTAACCAGCGTGCAATTCCAAAGGTCCAATTCTCGAAGTTGAGTCATTCCAGACAACGGGAGTAAACCGCTGCCCGTAAAGTTGTCGTTATCGGACAAGTTGAGATAAGTCAGTCCCGTGAGTCCCTTGAGATGCTGCAGGCCGTTGTCGGTTAAGGCGCGAAT
>JBLHLE010000674.1:0-4962 GCA_047620805.1 Pirellulaceae bacterium | reverse complement strand
CGCTCGACGGTGGCGCGGCACATGTCGCAATTGGCCCATCACTGGGCCTCAATCGCGACGTGGAAGCGGGTGGGCAACCCGACTTTGTCGCTCGCGGCGACGACAATAATGGTGTCGACGATGAAGACGGATTCGTTTCGGCAACAATACAAGTTGGTCAGTTCGACGCTTCGCTCATCGTGAATGTCGCCACCGCAGGTCCGGCCTTGTTGGACGCCTGGATTGACTTTAACAACGATGGCGTTTGGGGCGGCACTTTTGAACGCATTGCCTCCAACGTACCAGCAACATCGGGACCCAATACGATTTTCTTTGATGTCCCCGCATGGGCAGAAGCGGCCAACACCTATGCTCGCATTCGAGTTAGCACATTGGGTGGACTCGGCCCCGGGGGCACCGCCCGGGATGGTGAAGTTGAGGATCACGTCGTGTCCATTGAAAATCCCCAGCGGGTCGGCGGTGACTTCCTAGCTCAACAAATCATCGGCACAACAGGCACTGGCCCCATCGATCTCGTCACGGGCGATATTAACAACGACGGCCTGTTGGACGCAGTCGCGATTAGCGACTTTGACAATAAGCTTGTATGGTACGAAAATGACGGCATCGGTGGATACACACCGCACGAAGTTGCCAATACCGGAAATCAACTCAACGCCGTCGTAGCCGCGGATATAGACGGTGATGGTAAACTCGATTTGGTCGTGTCATCGCTCGCGGATGATAGCGTCCTCTATTTCCCGTCTTCTCTTAGCGGCAGTTTTGGAACCGAAATAAGATTCACGGGTCCCGAGCATCAGTTTGATGGACCGCGTGACATTAGAGCTGTCGATATGGATCGGGACGGCGACTTGGATATTTTGGTGGCATCGAATCGGGACGACAAAATTTCGTGGTTGGAGCAAATCTCCATTGGCCTCTGGGTACAGCACACAATCACCGAAGACCCCGATGGCGATCAGTTTCCTCCCATCCAAGAGGGATTCGCTAATGGCGTCTCTACGATCTATGCCGCGGACATGGACTTCGATGGCGACATGGACGTTGTCTCTGGGTCATTTCTCGATGACAAGATCGCCTGGTACCGCAATGATGGCAGTCAGCAGTTTACGCCAATTACGATTTCCACCAACGCCAACGGAGTGTTCTCCGTCGTCGCCGCCCGCGTTGGTGGCAACGGATTGATGGACATCGTAACCGCGTCCGCCATCGACCACAAAATTGCTTGGTTTGAACAACTCCCCAACCACTCGTTTGTTGAACACGTTGTCAGTCAGACATCCTACGGTGCTACTTCCGTCTTCGCCACGGATCTCGATGGCGATGGCGACACCGACATCCTCTCTGCCTCAGCACTGGACGATCGACTCACCTGGCATGAAAACACTGGCGATTTGGTGAATGCAAGTTTCACCGCCCATACGATTAACTCACCTGACACCGATCAAAACCCGTCGAATGGAAACGGAAATGCGAACCTACCAGTCGCTGTGCTGGCGGGCGATGTGGACGGAGACGGTGATCTCGATGTGCTCTCGGCCTCCAACAACGACAATAAAATCGCCTGGTACCCAAATACTACCATTGCCGACTTTGGTGATGCTCCAGACACCTACGGCACTACGATTACAGCCGACGGGCCACGTCACAAACCCGTTGGCCCACGCCTGGGAGCATTCCGCGATATTGAACCTGATGGTCAACCCACTACCGCAGGCGACGGCGACGATTCCAACGGATTCTCAGATGAAAACGGCGTGACGTTTACGCAGTCTGTCATCGGATTAGTTTCCGCACAAGTTCAAGTGAATGTGCAAGACGCTGCCGACTTTGCCAAGCTGGACGCCTGGATCGATTTTGATCGCGACGGTGTTTTCAATCATCCAACAGAACAAATTCTGTTCAGTCAGAACATCGATAATGGCCTACATGATCTCACCTACTTTATCCCCAACGGAACACTTCCCGGTGAGACCTACGCGAGATTCCGGCTCAGCACAGCAGGCGGGTTGTCTCCGACCGGTGTGGCATTGGACGGCGAGGTCGAGGATTACAAAATCACTCTTACCGATGCTCTGGTTGTTAACCTTCCGTCGAACGGTCAGGCAGATGACGTGACAGTGCGATTCAATGGCGGGACGGGAAACATCGAAGTATTCGACAATGTTGCTCAGTCGCTATTGGCGACCAGCCCTCTCGCATTCACCGACCAAATCTTCCTGTTTGGCGCCGCAAACGAAGATGACCGTGTAACTGTTGACTACGCTTCGGGCGGAATGTTTGTACTGCCAGACGGCATCACCTTCCACGGAGGATCGGGCGGCAGCGATACCCTTCGCGTCATTGGCAATGCGAATGTGACGAACGAATATGAGCCAAGTCGCAGCACCACGGGTTCGGCCAGCATCACTACCGCCGGCGCGACACAAACCGCAGGGATTTCGATGACGGGAATCGAGCGAGTCGAACTATCCAGCGCGCCGTTGGCGACGTTCGTCTCGCCTAATAGCAATGACGTGATCTCATTGTCCGCGTCGAGTGGACCGACCGGTCAATCTGCCATTACCATTGGCGGGTCGAGTGGTGGAGTGAACTTCGCGCCACTGCAAGTCTACGATTCGTCGTATCTACAGATGGAGATCGGCATCAACGATCGAATTGGATTTGGCGACGACGCCGTCACAGCAGCGGGCAACATCGCGCCGGCAAGTCTACAGAGTATTACCGTCGAAACGGGCGTGGGCGCGGACGTATTTAACGCGGGATCATCCACGATTACTTTGCCGGGCGATTTCCAAATTAACGGAAACGGAGTAACGCTCGGTTTGATCGGCGGGTCCATCGATGCCTCGAACGTCAACCTCAATGGTGGCGTCATTTCGGGTCACGGCGATATCGATGCCGTTATTCGCGATGTGAGCGTCATCAACGCATCTGCTGCCGGAATCCTCGCATTGGGTGACAACTCGGTTAACGCCGTCAACTTAACAGGTCTGCTAAACGTGGACGCCGGCGAGGTCGTTTTGAATTCTTCCGGCTTTACCAATCTCGGTTCGCTAACGGTTCTTAATGGCGGAACCTTGCGGGCCGGTGGTGTTGCCCTCGGTCAAGGCGACAACTTGGTCGGTGGAGGCACGGTAGCCGCTCGCATCTCTGCCGACACCGGATCCATTGTCACTGCAACGGGAAACTTGACACTTGGCGATGCGTCCTCACTCAGTGGATTCTTCAGTGACGGTGAACTCTATGCAGATTCCCATACAGTCACGATACTCGACCAGGACGTCGCGGTCCTTGGTTCGCTGACTTCGCTCGGCGACGCTCAGGGCCCGGGAGAATTAACCGCTCCCAATGGCCTGATTCTCGAGAACGGAAAATCGTTGGCTGGGACGGGAACAATTAACAATGCGTTCAACAACCAGGGTCACGTCGTGGGTCCCACCTCGCCAGACAAGTTGGATTTCACGGGCAATGTTAAGGGAATCGGTGACTTCGACGGAAACGTGGTCTACTCGGGAACATTCTCCCCTGGAAACAGCCCCGGGCGTGTCCAGGTCAACGGCAACGCCACATTCCTGACCAACTCAGTTTTTGAAATTGAACTGACCGGATTGCAGCCCGGACTTGAGCACGATCGCGTGGACGTTTCCGGCACTGCCACTCTTGCGGGCACGCTGGATGTACAACTACCGGGCGGATACGTTCCGCAGTTGGGAGATCAGTTCGAGATTCTCACTTTCGGTAACAGAGTCGGTGACTTCGACAACTACACTGGCCTGGCTATCGGCGGCGGATTGCAACTGCAGTCCAGTCTTGATGGGTCTCGTCTTATCCTAACCACCGTTTCCAACAACGACACGGTTTCGCCAACGGTCGTTTCGATAGGCATTAACACGGACCAAGTCGACCCGGCCGATTTACCCAGTCGCCCTCAGCCGACGAGTTGGCAACAGCAACATTCCGACATCCGTTCGCTCGTCGTTCAATTCGACGAACCAATTAATGCGACCACTGCGGATATACGGCTAACCAATCTGGGCGTCAACGCTCCGCTGGACGCCGATAGTTCGTTTGCCGTCGCCCCCTCTCATCTCTCGGTATCGGGCGACACGTTAACATTAAGTTTCGCGCCCTCTGAACTATCCGATGGCATTTACCAGCTTGAAGTTCTGGGAACGCTAACGGATCTGGCTGGAAACCCCGTCGACGGGAATGGGGATGGGACGGGCGGTGACCCTCACGTACTGCGAGGAAATAGTACCAATAAGTTCTACAAGTTGGCTGCGGATTGGAATGGCGATACAGGCGTCTCCGTTTTTGATTTTGGATCTTTTAGTTATTGGTTTGGCATAGCGGTCCCCACTGCTCCCGCTTATATGGACGTAAATCTGGACGGTGGAGTGAGCGTTTTTGACTTTAGCACTTTCTCCAATCAATTCGGCATCGGAATCGTCAATCCTTTGCCATTCACCGGGTTGGCGGCGCGACGTATCGCCACCGTAGATGGCCATTCAGAACAATCGATAGACAGACAAGCCGATGAAGTTAAACCACAGCATGCGTCGGCTGTCGATTGGTTGTTTGCAATGCGGGACCTGCCACGGAAAGACGCTATGGCTGAGAATGAACGCCGTGGAATTGTCGCAAGGAAATCGGAAACTAAGGACAGCCACGACTTGGAAGGAGTTCTCGACCAACTCTTCATGGACTTCTAATACAGGAAAATATCACATCGCTCAAGAAGCGGTTGAGTACCGTACAGAACACCTGGAAGATTAAGGTCTATCATGCGAATTTGAAAAGTACGCGATCGAGCGTCGCAAGCGAAACGGTGAAGACCGACCGGATACTTTCGACTTCCTGGGGTTCACGCACAAGTGCGCCCAGGCTCGCAAGACCGGTTGGTTTACGATCCACCGTCACTCGATTGCGAAGCGGATTCAATTGCACAGTTAAAGCGGC
>JBLHLE010000673.1:0-4962 GCA_047620805.1 Pirellulaceae bacterium | reverse complement strand
CGGTGCGCGCTTTCATAGCGAGCCGCCATTTCATGTTGTCCCTGTCTGTCTTGCTGTCGCTGTCCTGCTTGGCTTTTTCTGGTTGCGCGCGTTCGATGTATCGGCAGCAAGCTGATCGCGAAGTGGAGGCCGTCATTGCCGAGAAGCATGGCTGGATTGAGAATGGCACGATCACGCCGGGACCAGAGTCTCGCCTTTATGATCCTGCGAGCCCAGACCACCCTGCCCTACCCTGCGACGATCCTGAGTCGCACGCACTTATGCACTGTATCGACGGCAAGCGTGGCTTCGCCGGCTGGCATCGCAATGGCGATTCCTTCCAAGTGGATGCGGGGACGTGGCAACAGTATTTGCAGCGGGACGAAAACGGCCAGGTCGTTCTGAAACGGGAAGACGCGATTCAGGCGGCCTTGGTCAATTCAAGAGACTACCAAAGCGAGCTCGAGGACCTTTACTTGTCTGCGTTGGACGTGACGTTTGAAAGGTTTCGCTTCGACACGCAATTCTTTGCCGGTAATTCAACGGAGTTTCGCGAAGACGGAAGAAGTCGGCCCGGCGGCTCGGCACACAGTCGGTTGTCGACGACGACGGACGCGCAAATGCGGAAGCTCACGGCTACCGGCGGCGAGATTGTATTCGGACTGGCGAACGCGATCGTGTGGGAGTTTTCCGGTTCTGGGACGAACTCGATTGACTCTGTGCTCGACTTCAGTTTGGTTCAACCGCTGTTGCGATTCGGCGGACGCGAGCGGGTGCTGGAGCGGCTGACGCAGAGCGAACGGACTTTGTTGGCCAACGTCCGACAGATGGAGCAATTTCGCCAGGGCTTCTATGTCGACATCATTACGGGCCGCAATTCGGGCAGCGGTCCAAGTCGTGGTGGCAACGTCGGGCAGGCGGGGTTGGGCGTGATTGCGGGATCGCCAAGCGGCCGGACAGGTGCGGCGAGCGCGGGTGGCTATCTGGGACTTTTGCAAGAGCAGCAGCGAATTCACAATCAAGAGATGAATATCGTCGCGTTGCGGGATAGTTTGGCCCAGCTAGAATCGGCTTTCGACTTCGGCCGCATCAACAGTCGATTGCAGGTCGATCAAGCTCGTCAAGCGTTGTACAACGGCCAGAGTGATTTATTGGCGGCGCAGGCCAGTTACAAGTCGAGACTCGATGCCTATAAGATCGATCTCGGTCTACCGCCAAGTTTCGACTTGGAAGTTCGCGACAGCATGCTGGATCATTTCAACTTGATCGCGCCCGAGTTGCGGGAACTGCAGGATGAAGCAACCTCGATCCTGTTGGAAATTCGTGCCCTCGACCTGAGCGACGCGGCGCAACAAAAAGCGCCCGTCGCAAGAATGATTTCGTTACAACAACGAGTTCAGCAGCAGCTGGATGTTGTTGCCGCAGACTTTGCAGAGCTGGAGGCGAATCTGCCTCAACGGATTGTTCGTCTCAAGCAAGTTCGCGAACAAGTTCGACGGCAAAACGCGGATGTCGACCCTCAGGTGTACGACGTCGATTTGTTAAAGGAGCGGATTGCAAAACTGCAGAAACGCTTTCCAAGCATTCGCGATCGATTCGCCGTATTCTGGGTTCATTGCGAGCAATTCGACACGGCCCCGATTCCCGCTGATGTCGGTGAGTTGAAGAAGTATCTGCGGGGGTTAGTAACTGAGTTGTCAGGATTGCTGCTCGAATTGTCGCTGTACCAAGCTGAGACGCGTTTGGATACGATGAAACTGGTTCCAGTTCAACTTCAACCCGAAGTGGCATTAGAGGTCGCCCGCGAGCAGAGGCTGGACTGGATGAACGCTCGAGCGAATCTAGTCGACTCGTGGCGACAGATCGAGTTCGACGCCAACGCTTTACAAAGTGATTTGGACTTAGTGATCAGCGGCGACATTCGGACAAAGGGTGACAACCCGGTGAAGTTCCGTGGCGACACAGGGCAGCTCCGCTTCGGCTTAAACGTCGACACGCCGACGACGCGAGTTGCCGAGCGCAATCGTTATCGCGAGACGTTGATTGAATACCAGCGGTCGCGGCGAGACTACATGCTGTTTGAAGATCGAGTGGATCAGAGCATTCGCAACACGTTGCGAATCGCCGAGCTAGGTCAGTTGAACTTTGAAGTGCGTCGCGCTGCAGTCCAAGTCGCGATCGCTCAGGTCGACATTGCACGCTTTCGATTGAACGAGCCGTTGCGACCTCGCGAGACAAACAAGTTTTCACCCACGACAGCTCGCGACCTGGTATCGGCGTTGACCGATCTGCTCGACGCGCAGAACGACTTGCTCGACGTGTGGGTAAACTACGAAGTGCTGCGAGTAGTCCTCGACTTCGAACTCGGGACGATGAAGCTGAACGACAACGGAGTCTGGATCGATCCCGGTCCAATTCAGCCCTCCAGCTTTGCCACAGAAGACGCTGCCGAAGAGTTACCACCGCCGGTACCGGAAGAGTAAGCAGTCGCCATTACGAGCACGGTCGGGAGCGAATTCGCTCGAAATCCTGGCAATATAGTCAAGGCGACTATTCAGCGCTTCGCGTAGACGCCGAGGCACGCTTCACTATATACGCCAGACCGCCGCATTGTATGCTCCCGACCCGTTCCCGCTTTCCCCGTTTCCGCTTTCCGCCGGTTTGCGTCTTTGGAACGTCTTTGGAACGTCTGGCGTTGTTCTGAGTTGTTTGAAACAGAAAGCGGTGACGAGTCACCGCACTCCCAAGACGTCAGAATCATCGATCGCGTTCACTCTGCCAGTATTGAAGCTAGAGCCCGTTTTTTTTTGCGACGGCGATGCTGTCCGTTCAATCCATGCCGCTGAACACCAGCGGTACTGATTCGCGGCTAGCACGATCCAGTGCTTCACTGCATTCTGATGCGCGTAGTTCAATCGAGCGAGATAGAACTTCTCGTACAGTTCCGTGTTCCAGAAGTTAAGCCACAGTAAACGCCGTCTATTGATTTGGCATCCATGCCTCAATGCGATTTTGAGCGTAGGAGCTAAAGCTTGCCAACGCCAATTAATCCGCGGTTCGTGTTCAAGGTTATTCGCGACGCCGCGGTAAAATCCGCTAAAGATCCCGCCGTCAATGCTATTTATGCCGTTGGCAAATAAAGTTGTTTTAGATAAAATTTGACAGGCCGCAGGAATTTTAGCCGACCGTTCGGATAAGACATTTAAACGGCCCGGCGGATTAATTTTATCGTTATTTGGCAGGTTGGACATGAAACGATCAACGACGACAAGACTGTTTTGCGCAGGCGCGCTCGTCGCAGCGTTGCCGGTAGCTGTGTATTTAGTAATACTCGTTTTGGGACTATCCCGAAATGTCGCGACGGAAATGGACGAGAATCTGAAGCCTGATTCCCCAACAATTGGCACGTCTTATGGGCAACAATTGGAAGACACACTATTGCGTTTTAACGCACTAATGGAAGAAAGGCGGTTTGAGGATGCCGAAGCGTTGGCGGAAGACGCAATTGCACAATTTGGGGCACAGTCCATTACTGACTCAATGCATCGCAAGGCGAGACGAGCAAGAAGCTCGGAGTCTTTTTTTGGTCCACCTACCAAAGGGGCCAATGAATGGGCGGTGGCGTCAGTTCATCAAGAAGCCAAGTAACCATTAGGGATTTGTTTTCGCGACGTACGAGCCTTTTTTGTTCAAGAAGCCCGATCGGGAGTAGGTCCGGTTAACAGGTAGTTTGTAGTTAAAAACTTGCGATTGAAGAACTAGACTCGCCGTCGATATCCGTCGATATCCGTCGATATCGATTCGCCGGCTTCTGCAGCGCGTCCTCGCCAGTATTTTGCTATGGTGATTTTGCGATGAGTTCATCGGCGAGTACACTTCGCGGTGGAATGTGATCCGCGTTGGATTCGACAGAGGTCAGGAAAAATAGACCAGGTTTTTGATGGATTGGGGATCGTGACCAAAAGAACTCATGATTTAGACAGTTTGACGGAAGATCAACTTCTTGATTTACGAATCTGCGATCTCGGGGTGACTCTGCGAACAACCTCGCTCGAACGACGGATTGAGGAGCTTGAACGCGAATTGTCTGCCCGCGGCATTCGCTTTCGACCGCACTTCTGGCTTTCGGACGACTGGTTTTCACCGGATGGAGTACCGGGAATCGCGATTCCTTTTTACCTCGCCCACCCTCGGCTCATTCGTTTGGAACGTAAGCAGATGCTGGAAGTTGAGGGTGGCGCTCAGCAATGGTGTATGCAAATCCTGCGACACGAAACAGGACACGCTATCGACAACGCGTTTCGTTTGCGCCGCAAACGACGATATAGGGAGGTGTTTGGAAAAGTTTCACAGCCTTACCCGAAGTTTTATCAACCCAAACCATTCAGTAAACGGTATGTCCAGCACCTGGATATGTGGTACGCACAGGCGCACCCAGTAGAAGATTTTGCGGAGACCTTTGCCGTTTGGTTGCGTCCTCGATCGCGATGGCGTATCCAGTACCGCGATTGGCCGGCTCTCAAGAAGCTGGAATTCGTCGATGAACTCATGGAAGAAATACAGGACAAAAAACCTTTGATCAAAACTCGCTCGCAAGTCGAACCATTGGGGTCAATTCGAAAGACCCTGCGAGAACATTATCGCGAAAAACGCGACCATTACGGAATCGACCATCCGCATTTTTGTGATCGCGACCTCAGACGCTTGTTTTCCGATGAAACGGAGCACTCCAAGAACCGCTCAGCGGCGCCCTTTCTCAATCGATTGCGTCCCGAGATTCGCAGGACCGTGAGCAAGTGGACGGGCGAGTACCAATACACGATCGATCAGGTACTCACCGAGATGATTGATCGCTGTCGCGAATTGAGACTCAAACTACGACTGAATGAGCGCGAAACGAAAGGAGACGCGATTGGCTTGGTGACCGTGCAAACGATGAACTATCTTCATCAACATCGCCATCGCGTCGCTTTATGAAAAAAC
>JBLHLE010000672.1:0-4976 GCA_047620805.1 Pirellulaceae bacterium | reverse complement strand
CGATTGCGTCCAGCGGTCAGCTGCTCGGTGTCGACGGCGCGTTTGCCGACGCCAATGCCAACGCCAGCGTCGATGCGTTTCTCCGCGACAATGCCACCGCTAACGCCGGCGGCGATGTTCGCATTCAGTCTCTTTCGTATCAAAATGTTGTCGCCACGGGCGATGGAAACACTTTTGGCGGCCTCGTGGTTGGCATCGTCAAAGCCGATGCCGATTCTCGCGGCATTGTGCAGAGTTTGGCCAACGACAATTCCACCATCACCGCCGACTGGGTACAGATCTACGGCCAAGGCAACTACCACGCGGTTTCGGTTGCCGATGCCGCCGCCGGAGGAATCATCTCTGGCAAAGGCGCCGATGCGATTTCCTTCAGTCGACCGCAAGTCAACGCCTTCCTCGATAGGGGCGGCCAGATCACAGCCCGCGACAAAGTCGATATTCACGCCTTGGGGCTCGGCAGAGCGTCCGCTGATGCAAATGGCACCGGTGGAGGCCTAATCGACATCGGACTATCCGATGCCACGGCTACCTTCCGCCCGATTGTCAATTCGTACGTAGGCGCGGGTGCAGACATCACCGCCGTTAACGATGTGCGAGTACAAGGATACGTCAACCACAATTCAAGCGGTAGTATCATCACTATCAATCTTACTGACGCCGAAGCAACAGCGTCATCCGGCGCTTTGATTGGCGTCGTCGGTTCAAAAGCAACTGCCATCACGGATACTGACGTTCGCGTCTTTACGCTCGACAGCGCAGTCATCACGGCCGGTCGAGACGTCGTCATCCGCTCCAAGTCGGGCAACCTCGTGAATGCCGACAGCGACGGTCGAGCTTTCGCGCTAGTGGCCGCCGGCAAAGCTACTTCCGAGTCGCGGGTCACCAACGATAGCCGAGTGACAGTCGGGCGAGACTCGGAAATTCATGCGGGACAAGACGCAATAATCTCTGCCAACTCGGACCTCCGCATCTCGCGCACTCACGCTCGCGCGGGAGCAGGCGGCTTATTGGCAATCTCCGGCGCCAATTCCAAGGCTTCTATAAACAACAGCACGCTGGCAACGGTCGATACCAACGCTCTGGTTTGCGCAGACCGCGACGTTCAACACGAAGCACTGACCGCTATCGACATCCACGCGACCTCGTTCGCCCGTTCGGCCGCGGGAATCGACTTCAATCAAACGCTAGTCGACGTCGATGTCAATTCCAACACGATTGCCGAGGTAAAGGGCGGAGCACTGGTCCACGGTATCACTGGCGATGTTAACATCGACGCCCGAGTTACTAAGATGGTCGTCGAAGGCGACTCGTATTCCGAGACTACGTTCGCTGGAATTGCGACTTCGGAGGCGAAGACCTACGTCGACACGAATTCGCTGGCGAAAGTTTACGTCCGCAACGGCGCCGACATCTACGCCTTTGACACGATTGCCTTGATCGCCCGCCACGATAACGTCGACACCGACAGCATTGCTCGAGCGACCATCAAAGCAGGATTCACGGGAACCGTGGCCACTCATGCCCACAACGACCTGAACATGAACTCCGACATTTGCGTCGAAGCAGGTTCGTCACTCAACGCTCCCAACCTTGTCGTCACGGCTTTCACTCCCACTGACAGTGGAGTCTACAACCGCGAATCAGACGCGACGGGGAACACAGTCGTCAACGTGATCATCGAAACGATCGAGACCGTCAAGGAAAAGATCTTCAAACTCCTCTTCTGGCCGTTCGGCAAGATTATATCCCTGATTACATGCACGGTGATTGACATCACAGAAGTGATCCTTCACAGCTCGGAAACCGCTACGACCTCGGGCAATTTCAACGGACACACCGATGTTACGCTCGACGGCACGATTATGCAGACGTCGCGACACCGTACGCCCTGCAACATTCCGCCCAACACCGGCAGCTTCCCGTTTGTGGAAATAGCGGCGGACGGAACGATTCAGATCCACGAGTTCGTCGACCCGCGAATTGACAACGGTACGATAACGATCCCCGGTATTCACAACGAACAATACGGAACAATCCAAATCGCCTCGGTAACTGGCGACGTGAACGGCACGGCCTCGATTGGTTTGGCGAATCTGTTTGAAGAAGTGCTCATCACAAACCACTCGAATCTCGACTTGCAGATCGGCGATATCTTTATGCATCCGCCGCTCGACCGACCGAGCATTCAAATCAACACTCAACACGACAACTCCCAATTCGATTTCCATGCTCCCGGTGATCGTCCAACCGTGACAATCAATAACACGGGGCAGGGCGATGTCATCCTCACCGGAGCGATCCGCAACCCCTTTGGCTCTGTGGCCATCGACAACGCGGGTGGCGATGTCTTGGGGAATCCGGGCGCGTACACGGAAGCTAACAGCGTCGCGATCGATGCGACCAACGGCGACGTTGGCTCGACCGCCAATCCGCTGAACATTCGCGGCAACGGCGACACGGACGCTCCAGCGGTAATTGAGATCAACGGTCACGATGTTATTGTCGAATTGCAGGCTTCCGATTACCAAGTTGCCAACGACCCGGCTGGCGTAGTTCCCATTCAGCCACTAAACATCGACAACATTTCCGCTGCGGGCGATCTCAGCCTAACTCTTCAAGAAGGTGCAATCGTTAATGTTTCAACGGGGCAGTCTTCGGATTGGCCCGTTTCACCGGCAACAGGTAAATACGATATTCGCGTCGTACTTCCCGTGGGCAACGGTGAGATCATCGTCGAAGACGGAGCGATACTTGCAAGTGGCGAGTTCACGGTTAATCCGATTTCCGTTTCATCGGGGGGAGAAATTGCTCCTGGCGGAGGAAGATTTGAGCACGTCAACGCAGGCGATGTCGACTTTGCCTCTGGTGCGACGTTTACCAGCCAGCTCAGTCAAGATCCGACTGGCCAATTGATCGTACATGGCGACTTGGACTTGGGACAGCAAACGGATCTCAACATTCTCGTTCACGATAGTTTCGTCCCTCGCGACGGCGAAATCGTACTCATCGACAACGACGGCGCGGATCCAGTTCGCGGAACTTTCACTAATCTTCCCGAGGGTACATTGGTTGAAATACCTCCGATCGACCCCAACAGTCAGCCAATCCGCCTCTTCCAAATCTCCTATGTCGGCGGCGACGGTAACGATGTTTCACTAAGCTACCGCGCCGATGCTGGTGGTCCCTATGCGATCAAAGAAGGCGAATCATTGTCATTGACCGCAAACGTGGCCAGCGACCTGGCGGGACCCAATGTCAGTTACCAGTGGGATATTAACGGCGACGGTGTGTTCGACGAAGGAGTTTCGACTGCCTCTGCTCAATTGAGTTGGGCGGAGCTGACAGCAATTGGAGCCGCTGACGGGCCGCGACAGTCTCACGTCACCGTTCAGATACAGAATGGCAACGAGATAATCACGACGACAGCAAACTTCACCATCGACAACGTCGCGCCAAACGCCGACATCGTCGCTCCCGACAGCCAACTGACCGATCACCCGGTTGCCATTACACTCTCGGCACTCAACGAGCCCGCCCAAGAAGATATCGACGCGGGCTTCGACTACACGATCGATTTCGGCGACGGACAAACAACAACATTGAATGGGCAGGCCGACACTGTTGCACTCGAACACATCTACTCAGCGTCTGGCAACTATACGATTTCATTGACCGTCGCAGACAAAGATGGTGGCACGACAACTGCGACCCACGATATCAATGTCGCTCAAGTGATCATGGTCGACGGCGACCTGCTCGTTGGCGGAACGCAAGGCAACGATCGCATCATCGTATCGGATGCTGGAACTAACACCGTACTAATTCGAGTGAACGACCAGCGTCTGGGGCCCTTTGCCGAGCCGGTTGGCGGGCAGATCGTCTTGGTCGGGGGCGACGGCAAGGATCGAATAACAGCATCCGGAAACGTGACACTTAACTTGGTGTACAACGGCGGCGCCGGTCGTGATTACTTGGCGGGTGGCCGCGGTGACAATACTTTCTTTGGCGGCGATGGCAACGACCAAATCTTAACTGGTGAAGGCAACAACTGGGTCGACGCCGGCGCCGGCAACGATTTGGTATCGGGCCGAGCTGGAAACGACTACATCTTGGGCGGCGAAGGAAACGATCGCCTGCAACCCGGAAGTGGAGACGACTTCGTCGACGGCGGACCTGGAAACGACCGCGTCGTCGGCAGTAATGGAAACGACATTCTGCTAGGCGGCAGTGGCAACGACCGACTCGAAGGCGGCCGCGGATACGATATCTTGTTTGGTGGCGACGACAACGACCAGTTGCTCGGCCAAGACGGCAACGACTTACTAATTGGCGATACGGGTCTCGATCAAATCGGCGGCGGTCGTGGCGATGACCTGCTTAACGGCGGCGTCGTTTCCAATCAACTCTCCGACGCAGCCTTGAGACAGTTACTAAGCGACTGGTCACTCGGCCAAAATCGACAGGCACTTGGCACAATGGTGGACGATGCCGAACGCGATGTCTTGAACGGCGGCGGCGGAATTGACGATATCTTCACGGGTGCAATCGACAATGTTATTTCAGGCTCGAACGATAGTGTAGTAAGGCTGTAAACGGACTCTCTAGTTCAACGTCTAGTTCAACACTCAACACTCTTCTTTCCCGCTCGACTTGGCAGCAAACCATCGCCGCGGTGGCCAGAAGAGGAATGAAGAATAATGATTGATGAGTGTTGAAGTGAAGAAAAGCAGCCGAGCAGCTTGGCGGAAACTGAAATTGGGAAGTGAATAGGCGTCCCTGCCGTCGCTGCGCTGCGATTGTTCTCGGCTTACAAAGCCTTATTGACGCAATTCGCAAACCCGTCGTCGAGTCGGCCGGCCTGCTAACGCCGCAAGGCACGGTTTCGCGGACGGCCAAAAATGGTACGATGGTGGATTGTAAATTCGCTGAAAACCGCTCCCCTACATTGGAGATATGCTCAAGATGATTACAGTTGG
>JBLHLE010000671.1:0-4983 GCA_047620805.1 Pirellulaceae bacterium | reverse complement strand
GACTCGATTGAACGACGCGTACCAGTTGTGGTGGGCCCAGTCGGTATTGCCGAGGTAGTAGTTGACCAACATGTAGTCAATGAAGTTTTCCATGTCGAGCAGATCGTCAACGACGTCGTAATTCGCCTGTACGGTCATGTCCTGGTTTGCGGCATTGAGCAACTCTAAGTAATTTGCGTTGGTCCCTGCGACGACATTGTTTGCGGTGTGCTTGACGACATCGTAGTCTTCCGCGTTGCCGCCCAGATACTGGCTGATAAAGTTGTCGTCGGGCCGTTCGTGCAGCATGTGCAGGCCCCAGTAGATGCCGTTAATGTAGACGTGGACGTGGCGGCCATGCGGGGCGTATCCGCCAGTCGCATTTTGCAGGTCGGCGACCAATTGATCTCGGACGTATTGAGCTCGCCCTCGTTGGCCGTTGGGATCGGAGCCGCCGCCATAGTGCCAGACGTTGTTGAGTTGAGCGTCGATCACCAACGTATCGTATTGGGAAGCGGCATCACTTCCAAAAACGGGATAGTTGAATTTAGTCGGACCGAATTCCTCTGAGAACTTGACTCGCATCGACAATTTATCGCTCTTCCAGCGACCGGTGCTGCTTCCGCCTACAATCTGCACGGAGGCGTCAATTTGTTCGTTGTCGACTCCGTCGGCGTCAAACAGTTCGAAAGACGTAGCAATTTCAACACCCTGTCCCGCAGGGTAGATTCCGCCCGAGCCAAAGAATTGATTGAAGTCGACCGAAAGCGCCACAGTGCCCAACGCGAGCAGATCGTCGGCTTCAGGGCGAGTTGCTGGATCGAGGTTGTTGAGCACTTCTGGGTCCATTGCCCAATCGGGTCCCGCGTGACCCCAGCTTGTGGTGGGGAGGTTGGAGCCGTCTTGCACTAGCACGTCGTCGGGGAATATGTATGTTTGAGTATCGACATTCGACGGTAGATAGCCCGGCCGGAAAGACGCGGCTCGCAAGGTCGATGTCGTGGTGATGTCGATGGGTACGGAATAGACGAGACCCGTTGTCGCGGTTGGTCGCGTACCATCTAGCGTGTAGCGAATTTCGGCATTAGCGGTGTCCGTCGAAATCTCGACGTGGAATGGAGTGAAGTAGAACCCGCGGTCGACGCTGAATTTCGTGTCCTGTACGAGGCCCAAAGCGCCGACAATATTTTCGGCACCGGGAGTTGGCGTCGTGTAATACTGTTCCAGTCGGTCGACGACTTGGTCGCCGGATAATTCGGCGGCCAGCAACAGGTTAGAGTCGCTCGACGATTCGTTGAGTACTTGAAATGCCAGAACATTGTCGCCTTCGCGGAGATCGCTAAGGAACGACGTAATATCGATCGATTCCGCTTGTGCAGCTAACGCATCGTCGCGCGGGGTGGCGGCAGTTGAATTAAACAACGGCGTCGCAGGGGAATTGCGGCGGGCGACTTCCGTCCCATTCAGATAAGCCACGAAACCATCGTCGTAATTTACGTCCAGCTGCAGGGTCGTATAATTCGCTGCTTCGTTGACAGAGAAATCGTAGCGGAGGTAAGCAGTTGCCGACTGCCCCGCCAGCTGTGATTCGATGTCGAGTTCAAAGCTGAAGATCGCTGGCAGGTCCTGGTCAAAACCCGCGCTCGTGTCACCGGCAAGCCACGCCGAGTCATCAAATGGCTCGTTACCAGCTCCTCCCGTCCAAGTCGATCCGAGTGAACTGTCGGGAGGGACGAACGCGTGCAGGTCCGTCCCCGCGCCTACCAATTCCTGCTCGACACTAATAGATTCCGAGATGCCGTACGAAATGTCGGTCAACTGCGTTGGTAGTGTTGGGCTGAAGTCATGAGCGATTGTCGACCCGTCAGGTTCGACCAATGCAATGTATTCGCCCGAGCCGCTGATATTAAAATTTGTGTGAAGTTGAAGCAAAGGGTTCGTGCGATCTTTGCTAGACGCGAAAACCAACAGGAAGCCGTCGTCATCGATATCGACATCGGGAAACGTCCACTTGGTCAGGTTGGTTGCGTCGTCGGTAAGGTGATATCCATTGAGGCTCAGCGTCGAGCCAGAAGTGTTGTGAATCTCAAACCAGTCCGAGCTTTCGCCGTCGACGTCGTTTAGCGTCGTGCTATTTGAGGCCATGAGTTCACTGATAATGAATTCGCCAGCCAGCAAACAGCGCGCCTCGAGCTGCTCGACAACATGTTGTCTCAGATTCGAGCCAACGATATTGGAGTTGCCCCGCCTGCTGCGAGAAATCCTACGCCTGTTACGCGGAATTAGACGATGTAAGAATAGACTGGTTTGATTCAAGTTCACGACTGGCTTTCAAACTTAACTTGAGCAGCCGCAGACATCCAAAAGAATAGAGAACGCGACAGCGGTTGCGCGGAATTCCCGAACGAGTACGAGTGTACCTACGCAGCGGTTCCACGATTCTAGCCGAGTGCGGCGACGATGTGAATGATTTAGAGGATTTATATCCATGCCAGATGGCGATCCCGGCGATCATCCTTTGATGAGTTCGGGGATCAATTCGCCGCCGAATTGCGATAGTTGTTTATAGCGACCGGCGTGGAAATATGTCAGTTTGTTGTCGTCCAGTCCGAGCAGGTGTTGCATTGTGACATGGACGTCGCGGATCGGATGAGCTACCTCGACGGCTGCGGCGCCGATTTCGTCGGTTGCTCCAACGATAGATCCGGCTTTTGTGCCGCCACCGGCGAACCACATGTTCATGGCGTCGGCATTGTGGCCTCGGCCGAGTGCCGTTACGCCGCCGCCATAGTTGTTGTCCGGCGTACGGCGCTCGACCAACTGGCTCTGCTCAACGCCCGCCATGCGGAAGCGCATCCGGAACACGCAGAACTGGCAGCTCGTACGGAAAGTTACGAACTTGCCTATCGGATGCAAATGTCTGTTCCGGGCATCGTCGATCTCGATAGCGAACCTCAGCACTTGCAGACGGCTTACGGTTTCGACCGAAAAGACACGGCCGCTTTTGGGCGACAATGCATGATGGCGCGGCGGCTCGTCGAGCAAGGCGTGCGGTTCGTGCAAGAAAGGACTCGATCCCGCTGAAAAACGTGGCGCTAATTGAGTCCCACAATATCCTTTCCCTTTCGCTTCTTCTTCTTCTTCTCTGCGGTCCTCTGCGACTCTGCGGTCCTCTGCGTTTAGCACCGAATACTAGATCCCGGGCCGTCTGGAGGGATGGGATAGAGCGGATGCCGGGCCAGGACAATTTGAAGGCGTTTCAATTATTACGCGGCGCGGCGGCGGATGACTTCTTCGTTGGGATGGCTGAGAATCGCAGCACCTAGAGTGAAGCCAGCTCCGAATGCGGTCAGGCCGATCGTACCGTGAATCTGCTGGTCCATCATGTCGGCCAGAGCTAACGGAATGCTCGACGAGGACGTGTTTCCGAGTTGCGAAATGTTATTGAACATACGATCTTCGTCCACGCCGAGCCGACGACGTATCGCATCGATGATTCGACCGTTCGCTTGGTGCGGAACTATTTGGTCGAGGTCTTCGTAGTCGACTCCCGTTTGAACACAAACGCGATCCAGGACGTCTGCCATGTGTCGTACCGCTTCGGCGAAGACTTTGCGACCGTCCATCTTTAGATAGCCTTCATCGGTCGCACCCAACATAGCGCCGCTTTCACCGAGGGCGGTGATCAGTGGTCGGTGCAATTGATAGGCGGACGGTTTTTCGTGTGCCGGGCCCCGCAAGATCGTGGCCGACGCAGCGTCGCCAAAGAGGATCGCAGTATCGAAGTCCGTACGCGAGGAAATCTTGGTCATCGCTTCCGAAGTCAATACGAGAACTGTGCCGCCGAGTTGAACATTGAGGAAGTCGAAGCCATTGGCCAAGGCATACAGATAACCAGCACAGGCCGCGCTAATGTCGTAGGCCGGTACTTCGTGTGGATTCTCTCGATCGTTTAGTGCGTGTAGCACTCGACAGGACAGCGAGGGCGTGACGGACATCGGTGTCGTTGTGCTGCAGATGATGGCATCGATGTCGCGGATCGACATTTGCTCTTCGTGCAGTGCTTTCTGTGCAGCCGCGATTGCCAGAGTTAAAACGCTTTCGTCCTGACCCAGACTGGGACGCGATGTGATTCCGGTGCGGCGGAGTATGTCGGCGTCCGAATACTGCGGGAACATCTCGGACAATTTATCGTTCGTCAACGGTTGGGAGCCGGTGGCGGTATAGATTCGCGACAATCCAACTGTTTGAGTTACAGCACCATCGCTTGCCTTGACATGGTCGAGCAGGCGAATAATTGGCGGCAGTGTTTTCTCCGATCGTTTCACCATCGGAGTTTCGCGTTCCCGGGTGGGAGCTTCAGCCACTGTCGCCGGTTCTTCACTCGACGTCGCCACTGTGGACGTTGGGAGCTTTCTCAGTGTCAACTTACGACGACTGGAGGAATTGTTGGCGACAGTCGGAGTAGAGACTTGAATTTGCAGAAGCGGGTCGCCGAGACGTACTGTTTGGTTTTCATCGACCAACAGGTCGTGTATCATTCCGTCGTGGGGCGCGGCCAAATCGAAGACAGCTTTATCGGCGTCCATTTCGGCAATGTTTTGGCCTGCAGTAACTACGTCGCCCGGCTTAACGTGCCACTGAAGCACAGTGATCGATTGGTCGGCGGGGCTGGAACCCGTTGCCTCCACGGTGACGATATTCGATGCGTCGACATCGAAATCTTCCACCACCAATTCCATGTTCAGCAATTCGGCGCTGGCTCGCAAGATCTTTTCGACGGAGGGCATTACTTCGAGTTGGTTTCGATAGTTGCAGGGGGGAAGAACATCCGCCCGCACTACTCGACGACATTGAATATGTTTTTTACTCGACTCGCAAACCGAACTGACAATCTCGGAAGCGAAGCCACACGTTTGATTGTCTTCGTGGACGACTACCAGTCGCGAAGTCTTTTGTGACGACGCGGCGATGCCTTCGCGATCCCAAGGGGAGATGGTTCTC
>JBLHLE010000670.1:0-4985 GCA_047620805.1 Pirellulaceae bacterium | reverse complement strand
GGCGTTCAGGTCTCATCCGCAACGCGTTGCGGACTAGGTCCGTGGCAGTCACGGCCCCCTTGCCTTCAATGTTTGCTGGACGTGTTTCCAGTCGCACCACGTGTTCTTGCTGTAGCTGAATTTCCGCGGCATCTTCGATTGTCACGATGCGATCTTCATTTGAAATGAAGCTCGACAAAGTGTTCAGCAATGTCGTCTTACCAGAACCCGTTCCACCAGAGATGATGATATTGAGCCGAGCCTTCATTGCTCCTTCGAGCAGCATTACCATTTCAGGCGTGAAGGCCTTGAAGTTGAGTAGATCTTCCAGCTTCAAAGGATTCGAGCCGAAACGACGAATGGAAACGCACGCTCCGTCTAAAGCCAATGGTGGAATAATTGCGTTGACACGAGAGCCGTCCGGCAGTCGCGCGTCGCACATTGGGCAGGTTTCGTCGATCCGCCGCCCGATCTTGGACACAATTCGGTCGATGATCTGAACCAAGTGAGCGTTGTCGCGAAATTCGACCGCAGTCTTTTCCATTCGACCGCGACGCTCGACGTAGATGTTGTGGGGACCGTTGATCAGAATATCGCTAATCGACGGGTCCTTAAGCAAAACTTCCAGCGGCCCAAAACCGAATGCCTCGTCGAGAACTTCTTCGACAAGGCGATCGCGCTCGTTGCGGTTAAGATATGTCTGCTCGTGATCGCAGAGGTGTTCGATCACCATCCGAATCTCGTTTCGCAGGACGTCTCCTTCGAGTTCGCCAACGCGGTTGAGATCCAATTTGTCTACGAGTTTATTGTGAATGCGACGCTTGAGCGTATCGTATTCCAGCTTTTTCGTAGAATCTGTCGTGCGGGGAGGATTGTTTCCGTTTCGAACCGTCATCGTTGGACTCCTGGGGATTAATACACAATTCGATACTGAAAGATAGCTTACGATTAACGCTGTCGAGTGGTTTTGGAGCCGGCAGGATCCGGACAGGCGGGACGCGCGCTAAATAGAAGGACAGCTCGACGTACAAATATCGGAGCTATCGACGCACAAAAAAAGCCCGCGATAACGCGGGCTCTCGATTGCTCTTTACGGCTTGCCTTTACGGCCCCAGATGGAACCGATTAGTCGACTGAAACCGCCGGCGGATTTGGCCTGAGATTGATTGGCAACTTCGTGGGCTTCTGTGTCGTCATGATTTCCGCTCAGAGTGTCAGCTAAACCGTTGACGGCTTGCGTGATGGCGGACTTGGGAGATTGTTCGATCAACGGAATGCCGTTGTTGCGAACTTCGATCATTGTCTGGTAATCGTTTGGGATCTTCCAGAAAATTTCCTGGCCGATCGTCTCTTGCGCTTTTTTGAAGCTGATTTGTCCGTTATCCAATCCCGCGCGATTCACGATGATTCGAACCTTTTCCTTCATGCCTTCGACTTCCTTGAGCGACATGAGTAGGCGGACGACGTTGCGGAGGCAGGGCAGATCGAGCTGACTGACCAACAAAATATGGTTGGCAGCCTCCATCGCTTCCATGTCCAAAGACGAAAACGATTTTGACATGTCGATAACCAAGTGCGTGAACGTCGCCTTCAACAAGCCGATTACGCGATGCAAATCTTGCGGTGTGATTAGTGCGGTGTCTTGGAGTTGAACGGGCCTGGGCAAGAGGTACAGACCAGAGGAGTGCTTTGTGAGTGACCGCTTCAACAACGAGAAGTCCAGTCTCGCGATATTTTGTGCGACGTCGGCCAATGTGTAGTCGGGAATCGTGTCGAGGAATACGTCGGCATCGCCAATCGCCAAGTCGAGATCGACGAGAACAACGGTATTGCGATCGTCAGCGGCCAAGCGACAGGCGATATTGACCGCGACGCTCGTTGAACCGACGCCACCGGTTGCTCCGCCAACAGCGATGACACTTGAACCACGCGATTTGCCGTCGAGTTGATTTCCGTGTTGATTGCTGACGCGTTCGAGTGCCCCAACCAGGTCTTCGACTCGAATCGGTTGAGTGAGAAACTCCTTGGCACCGGCTCGCATCGCCTTAAGGATTAACTGCCCGTCGCTAGAAGTACTGAGCACCAGGATGTTACAATCGGGCGAATTCTGGCGAAGATCCTCAACTAAGGCGATGCCCTTAGCAATGTCGTTGTCGATCGCGACGATGCCAATGTCAGGATTCGTTTGGCCAACAACGTCGACGAAAAATTCGTATCGAGAGCACTCGGCTTCAAGCCAAATTGTGTCCATGCCCAAAAGCATGGACTTAAGTTGATCTCGGCTTGCATCGTTCGGATCAACAATTGCGAGTCTTAGAACGTTACTCATGCTCTCACCAACAAAATTGGTTAGTCGTTTGTAGTTAGCTGCAGCGGGCTGCGGCAGGGAAGGAAAGATTCGTTCCCTATTTAACTACGTCATAACCAATGGGCCCAATGATGGTGGGACGCGGATTCGGCTTTTTTGATGCGGCATTTGTAGGAACTCCGTTCCGAACATTTCGTTGGTTCGGGTTCTGAGCCTGCAATTGCATGACGTGCGAAGAGTTCGCGGGTGCCACTGGATATTGTAGAGGTCCCCCTCCGGAAGGTTGAGTGCATTGAGGACAACCGCCACAACCGTTGCACATTGGGACTTCCATGTGACCTCGATAATAAAGGTTCTTGTTGCCTGGTCGGTCGGAGTTCTGGCCAGGACCATAGGGAGTGACTTCGTGTTGGTCCATGGGCGAAACGAATTCGGGGGTGACGAGAATCACTTGTTCCAGTTCGACGATCTCATCTCTAACCCGACGGAAGGCGGTACCGATCCAAGGCAAATCTGCCAACCACGGTATTCCGACGTTTGTTGTTTCGATTTCTTTTGAGATCATGCCGCCGATGGCGATGGTTTGACCCGCGTTTAACACGCAGGCAGTATCGATTGTACGGCTTCGCAATCCCGGAATGCTGAGACCCTGGAACGAGACGCCATTGGCGACGTCCAGAGAGCTCACGACTGGGCGAACTTCAAGCCGAATTTGGCCGTTGCCTTGAACTATCGGAACAAAGTCTAGAATCGTTCCGTATTCGCGAAACTCGACCGACACTGTACCTTGACCCTGCGGAACCAGGATCGGGAATTCGCCACCGTTGGTAAAGCGGGCCGGTCGACCGCTGATTGTCATCAATGAGGGCTCCGCGATGATTCTTGCCACACCGTTTTCGCGAAGAGCGTCAATGAACCCATAGAATTGATTGGCATTGCTGACGATTCCGAATTGAAGCGTCGGTTCGCCAGAACTCAATATAGTTGCCGGGGCGGGCGTACCAGCACTGACGCCGGCGACGGTTTGAATTACTGAGTCGTTCCCGTTAATGTTACCCCAGTCGACGCCGAGCTGTCGCATCTTGTTGCGGGAGACTTCCATCACTTTGCAGTGCAGCAAGATTTGCTGATTTCCACCAACCTCAATTCGATTGATGACGCCGCCGTAGTAGTTCAATGCGATTTTTTCGACGGTATGCACCATATCTTGGTGCGGGACGAATCCGGTGATCAGGACTTCGTTATTTAGCGGGGTGAGTCGTAGTTTGGCCTGAGGAAACTCGTTGCGAAGAATGTTATCCAGTTCGCGGGCGTCGCCGGAGACGATGACGTCAATCGAGTAGATTTCATCGTTCTCGTCCCACATGTTTAGCTGGGTTACTCCTGCTTTGAGAGACGAAATCTGAATCTGATTCGGCGAGAGTGGCGCTGCGCGGAGCAATTCGGGGTTGTTGACCAGCAACCGTGCCACTTTGCGATCCATTGTTACAATACGACTTGTATTGACGAGCATATCCAGTCGCTGAGTAGCCGACTTTACATGGAAATGCACAGGAGATGGGTCGGGCAGGGCTTCCGTATTCGGTTGGACCCTGGCAGTCGACGCCAGCGACTGGCCTGGGTAGGTGAGCTGCTGAGCTGTGGCTTGCGGAGCCGTGGCTTGCTGAACGGATAGGCAGATGGCTAGAACTGCGAGCAGAAGTAGGTCTGCTGAGATCTTTTTTTGTAACATCCGATTGCTTCCTTGCTGGGTCTACTGCAGCAGCGTTTTACACTGCCGATTAATGCCTTGGGTCGTCCTGACAAAAGGTGCTAATTATTAGTTTGCGAGTTCGTCGTTAGTGCCTTCGATTAACTCGTCTTCGTTGAATTCACCAAAGTCGTCAGACTTGGGATTCTCCTTTGGTTCGGAAGGTGCTGACGGTTGTTCACCACCACCTCCAAGATGGTCTGGGAGCCGCTTAGTATCCGACCACTTTACAACCGAGATTGCTTCTGGCGTGTGCACGACCATTTCCCATTGCTCCCTGAGTTGAACGATTGGAGCGATAGCTGGAGGCTGCGCGACTTCTGGGTTAATGAATTGTTTGAAATTATTTTGAGGTGCTTCTTCAGCGGCCTTGGGCGTTTCCGGGTCATGACCAAGTAGTTCGGCCATCGTGTATTGTGGTTCGTCGTCGTCTTCCACGGTATCGTCGTCGGGGCGACGTAGGGACAGGTGTAGTGACCCGCGTTGATCGGCCAGCATCACTCCTAGCGACTGTTTCGATGTCAACAGCAGCGAAACGGTTTTGGCGGTGATCGGTTTGCCATCTTCCGAAACGGCTCGGTCCGTCTTCGAGTTGACTGCGAATACCGTGACTTTTCGGAGGATGGTTCGAGTTGCATCTTCGGGTACTTCGTGACTCTTACGAAGGAATACGATGACATCTACTAAGTCGCCCGGCTTAAGCAAACCGGCTACGGATTCGTCAACTCCGACTTTCACAGAGATTACACGCATCCCTTTGGGGATCTTTACTGCGGTGCCGTCCTGGCTGTTGCGGGTTTTTCCTTCCAGAATCACTTCACCTTTGAACAGGTGTTGATTGGAATATTTGCC
Organism: Pirellulaceae bacterium; assembly: GCA_047620805.1. Lineage (GTDB taxonomy): Bacteria > Planctomycetota > Planctomycetia > Pirellulales > Pirellulaceae > JBLHLE01. The sequence goes on along the minus strand of JBLHLE010000670.1, from coordinate 96 downwards.
ATCCAAATCCTTCAGTACCTTCAAAACGCCTTCGGGCACTCTGTCTTTTGGCCACTTCTGAAGCTTCACGTTTGTTTCGTTGAAAGGAATACCAGC
>JBLHLE010000669.1:0-4985 GCA_047620805.1 Pirellulaceae bacterium | reverse complement strand
GTTTCTTTTTTGTTGCAGCGAGATAGGAATCGTAAAGGCCTTGCGAAACACCGCGGCCGTCGGTTCGATACGGGAGCCCTTTGACGATTCTGTAGAATTGAGCCGCTCGTCGCACGGTCGCCGGTGTAAACAAAAAGACATTTCGTTGGGGGCCTTCTTCGACACGGGCAATCGCAATGCGAGTGTGAGGAATGTGCCAGCGAAGCAGCGGGTCTGTTCCTGCGGGCGACTCCACTGCACCCACCTTGGGAATGTCATCATCGGCCGGAAGTTCGATTCGATCGAGCACTTCCTTGAGAAACAAAGCGGACTCTATCCCCGCAGTGATACGCAGTTCTTTCGGCAGTTCACTCAAGTCTAAACAGTCGAGGACCCGTTCGGCCGTGGGCAAGATTTCGGCTTCTCGCTCGTCACTCATCGCTCCCGACTCGATCAATTTGTCAAGTTCGTTGCAGGAATCGATCAAGCTGTTCAGCGTGGCAGCGGGACTGGAAGTATCCGACGGTTCGAGGAGACGCACGGGAGTCTTTTCCTGCGCGTGAACTGCCAGGGGAAATGCCAATGCCCACGAAAGAGCAATAATTGCAATTCGGTATTGATTAGCGATTCGCATGAAAATATCCTAACACGCCTCTCCAGGTTTGTTTAATTTAACCCGTTAGCCAAAGAAGAATGCCGAAGAAAGTTAACCACTCGTTGGGTGACAGGCGGCCTTCTTTGGCGGAGTACGCGCGTGTACGCCGCCTGAAATCGCCGCCAGCGATATTCATACTTCAACGCTTTCATGGCGATTTCTTCTGGCTGACCGTTAATTAAACCCGGATCCCCTCAAAACTTGGGTAAAGACAACGCTTTGAAGCCGGGGCTTTGAATTCGAGACGCGTTCCTTCTACTGGACCAATTCAAAATCGCCCGGCTTCCAAGTCTTGTCGAACCTGCTTCACTTCTTCTTAGGCGAGTAAATAACCTTCCAGTCCCGCTTCATGTCTGCAACTGTCCAGCCTTTCGCCTTCGCTTCATCGAGGCCTTTGTCCAAACGCCCAACGCTGGAGTCGCGGTCGTAGGCCCATTCCCGCTCGCGATCCGTGTGGTGGACGTAGAGCGCAAAGCGTGGCCCCTGTCCCGCAGTAGTCCATTGCAGCATCTGCAGGTCGCCGTCGGAGTTGCCGAATGCGGCGATCGGGCGACGGCCAATGTGTGAGTTGATGCCGACGGGTTTGCCTTCTTTGTCGTCAATGAAGTTCAACTCTGGAAGGCGGACGAGCACGGGCTTGCCGTCGCGCATTTCAAACCTGGTCTTGATGCTGCTGCCGACCACCTGCTCAGGAGGGATGCCATAGACTCCCTCGACCCACGGCCGCATGAACTCGACGCCACCACCCGAGACGATGAAGGTTTTAAAGCCGTTCGCACGCAGGTAGGCGAGGACTTCGAGCATCGGCTGATAGACCATCTCGGTGTAAAGCCGCTTTGTCGTGGGATGTTTCGCCGTCTCGATCCAATCCTTCACGATCTTCTCGAATTCCTCGGTGGTCATGCCCGCATGGGTAGCCATGACGATTGCGAGCATCGCGTGTTCGCCCCTAGCGAGTGCCCCTTTCACATTGTCCTTGAGCAGCGAGGCGAAGGGCTCTTGGTCCCTCCATTCGGGATGCAGCGGTGCCAGCGCCTTGACGCGGTCGAACGCGAAGAAAAGCTGGAAATACATCGGCTGCTCGGCCCAGAGACAGCCATCGTTATCGAACGTGGCGATACGCTCCGCGGGCGGCACGAAGTCCGCTGAACCCTTCGTCGTCACCTTTCCCACAAAGTCGATGATGCACTGCTTAGCCTTGCCATCGTTCCAGGACGGAAGCGGATCGCGGGTTTGAGCCACCGCCAAGTCACCGAAGACCAGTGCCAAGCCCAAGGCGAGCGCAGTTGTCTGAGCCAGTTTCATTGTAATATTCCTCTTTGAATCTGTGACGCGTGACTCGAAAGCGCCCTGGTCCACTCCATGATCATGTCGTCCACGTGAAGTCTTCCAGGCTGCCTTTGAGTCGGTTCCAACAGAAAAAAGGCGACGCGGCGTCTTACTCCGCGGCGCCTGATTTTCCTAACTAATACTTGCTAGCATCGCGAGTCGAATCCAGCTACTTGCTGCCGCCGCCCTCTTGCAACTTCTTCATCACTTCGTCCAGATTAAAGCTGGCGGCCTTTTGGCGTTGAGGGTATTCCCGGAATGTTCCCAGAAATTCGCCGACGTAGTCCTGAGCGGGCACTAACAGGAAAACATGATCGAGCAACCAGTCGTAATAGGTATTTGACGTGACATCCGCACGTTCGTAAGGGTCCGTCCGCAGATTGAAGATCTTGGGTATGCGAAGCGTGGTAAACGGTTCAGCCCAGACCTGCAATGTCCCCCTGGACCGCTGTTCCATAAAAACCAACTTCCAATTGTCGAACCGCAAGCCGGTGACCTGCTGGTCGTCGTTGCAATAAATAAACGACTTTCGCGGACTTTTTTCAGCCTGACCCGTCAGGTGCGGGACCAGGTTGTCTCCGTCGAGATGAACCTTGTAAGTCATGTCGCCGACATTGTGGCCTTTGAGCAATTCTTGCTTGACTTCTTTGGCGCCCGCCATGGCCAAAAACGTCGGCAGCCAGTCGTGATGACCCAGGATCTCGTTTGATACGCTGCCCGGCTTGATCTTGCCCGGCCACCGCACCATGCAGGGCACGCGGTAGGCCCCTTCCCAGTTGGAGTTTTTCTCATTGCGGAAGGGCGTCATGGCCGCATCTGGCCAGGAATTCATGTGGGGGCCGTTGTCGGTGCTGTACATGACGAATGTGTTGTTGGCGATGCCAGCGTCTTCGATTGCCTTCAGCACAGTGCCAACATTTTTGTCGTGATCGATCATCGCGTCATGGTATTCGCTCTGCCAGCGGCCGGACTGGCCTGCGCTTTCAGGTTTGACGTGAGTGCGGAAGTGCATGTGCGTGAAGTTCACCCAAACGAAAAACGGTTTATCGGCCTTAGTCTGTCGCTGGATGAAGTCCACCGCCCGATCGGCCGCGTCGTCGTCAATGGTTTCCATCCGCTTCTTGGTGAGTGCACCGGTGTCCTTGATGATCTGCTTACCAACTCGACCGAAGCGCGGATCTACCGTTGGGTCGTCTCGATCGCTGGCCTTGCAGTCCAACACGCCGCGGGGGCCATACTTGGCTCGGAACGCTGGATCTTTCGGGTAGTCGCGAAGTTCTGGCTCCTCCTCGGCATTCAGGTGATACAGGTTTCCGTAGAATTCGTCGAAACCGTGGACGGTCGGGAGGAATTCATTGCGGTCGCCTAGATGGTTCTTGCCGAACTGGCCGGTCGCATAACCGAGCGGCTTGAGCAACTCAGCGATGGTCGGGTCTTCTTTTTGCAAACCCAACGCGGCGCCGGGCAGTCCCACCTTGGTGAGCCCCGTCCGCAAGCCATGCTGGCCAGTCAGGAAGGATGCGCGGCCGGCAGTGCAGCTCTGCTCGGCGTAGTAATCAGTAAAGATCATTCCTTGTCTCGCGACCTGGTCGATGTTCGGCGTGCGGTAACCCATCACTCCCCTCGTGTAGGCGCTGATGTTCGACTGGCCAATATCGTCACCCCAAATGACGACAATGTTCGGTCTCTTCTGCTGGGCACAAGCTGAGTGCGAGTCGATCGCAAACAGTCCGATGCCAATAATTGCGGCAAAAAATGCTGTGACGTAACGCTTTGCTAAAACCATCTTAAAACTCCACCTCAGGAAACCAATGAAATCAGGGGGTTTGTCATATTGTTATTTGTTCGATATTCGTAACGCCATTTCCCAATCGGCATTGAGCGTAGCAAAATCGAGCTTTGCGGCTTTAACGAAGATGGACGCTTCTGGAGGCACAGCAGACACTCCAGCATTAAATGCATTTGCATGTTTCGACCGGCAGCCTTCCTTTATCCGCAGAAGACCGGTCCAATAGTGTCGCCCATAATTGAAGCGTCGTCAACAAATCGAGCGCCATTTATTGACCAGTTCGGTTATTATCGCGGATAGGGATAGGGAAGTCCGGTTGAACCGGGCTCCCCTCCCTCCGAACCGTGCATGCGGTTCTCCCGCACACGCCTCTCCAGTTAGTGGTTTCCCAAGGATAGGGATTGAACGAAACGGGTATGGGAGTCTCGCAGACTTCGATATCCCAAATCCGTGAAGTAGGCATTCGGCCATCGGGATGTTCGAGACAACCGTTTGGGATTACGACGGTGACGTTTGAGCAACTGTCGTCGCAGGCGTCGCCGGATCATCCCATCGTAGGCATCGAAAACATTCCAGTTACTGTGGCGAAAGTACGTAAACCAGCCCTTTCTTCGGCGGATTCCGCCACTGCGGCTGCAGCTTTGTTCGTCCGAGTCGACGGTACTACGAAGCCATCTGACTTCCCATCGGCGTTCATGTCAGCCGTACCCTCGGAGAGGTTCGCTGACCGTCCTCACAGTTAGCCGTTAGGCATTGCTTGAGGAACCAACAGGATCTCCCGCTTCTCGCGTTTGGGATATTCATGCATGCACAGGTTCTAAGACTCCGCCGTGTCCACGAGTACCTTGCCATTAACGGTACGCGCGATGTGGCCTGCTCCAAGACGCAACAGGATCGGCACACGGAAGTGGTGATTTCGGAGCTCAATGGCTGGCCTGCATTGCCCTTCCAACGGACGCTTAAGACAAGTCCGTTACCGGATTCGCCCCTCCGCTGAAGGCTGAAGCAATTGGCTAAATTTTCTTCGTAAGAAACTTTCATTCTCTATCCCAAACCGGTTTATCCCGGCACATTGCGTCACCAAAGTTTTACAACTTCCCGCTCGTACTCGGGCTGGTCTCCAGGACTGGTGATCAACTCCTGGATTTTCTTGAGCGTTCTGAGAGATCTTTCGACCACAGCAATGCTGCCATGCTTGTTAACCGCACCGAAGCGAGGCAGGATGCCGTGTTG
>JBLHLE010000668.1:0-4990 GCA_047620805.1 Pirellulaceae bacterium | reverse complement strand
TGTCTCGGAACCGATTTATTTCATGCTTAGTCGGAATGCGAACAATGTGCTTATTGCGAGCGATTTCGATATCGATATCGGCGTAAAGAATCTCGAAGTCGGTGTGATGAGCTGCGGTCATGATCGACCCATCGGGAGCACAGATTCGGCTTTCTCCGATGAACTTGAAGCCGCGTTCCTCACCGATTCGGTCGACTGCAGCAAAGTAGACCTTATTTTCAAGAGCGCGAGCGCTGATCAAGTATTGGGCCATGTATTCGGCGCCGGGCGGCCAATTAGTGGGGAGCACAATGAGCTCGGCGCCCTTGAGGGCCAGCACGCGAGCTGCCTCGGGGAAGGCGCCGTCGTAGCAGATGTGCATGCCAATTTTGACTGGACCAGCCTGGTAAACCTCGAACGGCCGATCGCCAGGAGTCGTGAATCGATCGACGCCAAGGTAGGGGAGATGGACTTTTCGGTAACAACCAATCAATCCTTGGGGACCCATCAGGACGGCCACGTTGTATAGCTGCTCGCCAACCTTCTCGAGCATGCCAAATACTGCGAACGTATCCAGCTCGCGGCATGTATCGGCCATCGCCTGGACACTCGGACCCGGGATCGATTCGCCAAATTCCATGGCATCGGCCAAAGAGCGAAAGCAGTAGCCCGTAAGTGCACACTCCGGAAAAATAGTTACCCGAGCTCCCGCGGTGGCCGTTTCTTTCAGCAGCGTTTGCATCTGCTCAAGATTCGCCGCAATTTCCCCGAGCTGAACGTCCATTTGAACGCCCGCGATCTTTACGTTCGTTGCCATCGGTCACTCGCCTTGGTTGGTTGTTTGTTTCCAGGTTGTATCGAGTTCGCAAGCGGCATTATACTCGCGTTGACCGCTTCGTCGACGCGGCAAATAACGAAGCGGGTGCGTTTTGGAGAACCAACGTGAGAATAGGCGTCTTTTGTAGTGGTGGCGACGCTCCTGGCATGAACGCGTGTGTCCGTGCGGTCGTGCGTTCTGGAGTTGCCAATGGGCACGAAATAGTCGGAATTAAACGCGGCTACCAGGGGCTGTTGGATGAAGAGTTCTTCGTCAACGTCGACGGCGAACCGTATTTGAAGTTGCGGTCTGTTTCCGATTGGGGCCGCCATGGTGGTACATTTCTCCGCAGTAGTCGCAGCGCTGAATTTCGAACGGAAGCGGGGCTCGTCAAAGCAACGGCCATCCTTGAAAAGCACGATATCCAAGCGTTAATTCCGATCGGCGGTGACGGCACTTTCAACGGTGCTGTTGCGCTGGCAAAACATTGGCAAGGTCAGATCGTCGGTTGTCCGGGAACGATTGACAATGATCTCATGGGGACGGATTTCACCATCGGATTCTCGACCGCAGTGAGAACTGCTGTTTCGGCAGTCGACAAGATTCGCGACACAGCCGAAAGTCACGAAAGGATGTTTTTGATTGAAGTGATGGGCCGCAAGAGCGGATTCATCGCCGTGTATACCGCCATCGCTGGGCAAGCCGAGTGCGTTTGCATTCCAGAAACCGATAACGAAATCGAAAGAATCGTAGCCGATCTGAGTCGACTCAAACAACGCGGTAAGTCGTCGATCATGATGATCGTCGCCGAGGGGGACGAAGACGGGGGAGTCGAGTCACTGAGGAAGAAATTGGCAGCGGCGAATTGCCCGTTCGCAACTCGAGGTGTCATCCTTGGACATCTGCAACGCGGCGGATCGCCGACTCCTGAAGACCGCATCCTCGGCAGTCAACTTGGCAGCTGGGCTGTCCACGCCATCGAAGAGGGGTCGAACGGAGGTATGATCGGCAACATCGGTGGACACCGCGCCTTCACTCCGTTCGCGGAGACCTTCGCGACTCATAAACCGATCCCCGATCATCTACTCGAGATCATCGACACGCTCGCACAGTAGGCAATGTTCGCCAGAAGAATTTGGCATGAAAAATGTTGTGGCCAGAAAATGGTGGTGACGCAGGACTACTTGTCTTTGATGTATTCAGGCGCTTCGCGACGCAGCAACGCATCGGGATCCCCAGTGGCCGGGGTCGGCAGTGTTTGCGTAAGATGTTGATCTGCAAAGAACGCGTATTGGTCGAATACTGTGCCTCGCGATTGTTCCCACTCGGCCAGAGCCGTGTAAATCCAGATAGTGGCTCGCTGCTCTTCTTCGCGTGCTTCCGCCCACTGCGTTCTCGCTCGAACGAGTAGATCGACGCCAACTTGGCCCGTTTTATAGAACTGTTGGTAGGCGAGGTAAGTGTGCAGTCCGGAGTCCGCAACCTCTCGACTCAGTGAATATCTCTTGAAGCCCGTGTAAACCTTTTGGTAGGCCGAAGCCAATTCCGCTCGAATCTTATGCTGCTGCAGGTTCAGTGTTCGCTGTTGCCGAGCGACTTCCAGCCAGGCATTGCGGAGGGCAGATTTTTCCTTCGGTACTCCCCATTGTCGCTGATACGATAGATAAATGTTCCAGGACGGAGTGGACCCAGAAAATACTTTATCCCAGGAGTCATTGAAATCCGCGCCGAAACCATTGAGGCTGTACTGTGCGCCCAAACTGACGTCGGGCTGCATATTGTTGCGGGCGAGCTCTAGATTCAATTCCGCCTTTTTGATTTGATATAGCTGGGTCTGAATTTCAGTCCGTTTGCTCATCGCAATACTTAAATCTCTTTCCCAGTCCATATCGACTTGGGGAATGGCATAGTCTTTGACGACCGTCAATCTTCTACCATCAATGATCGGAAGACCAAGTATCTTCCGCAATCCAAACTCGGCTGTCAGCAACCGATCTTGGTCGACGAGTAAAGCGAGCCGCTTATGTGTGTAGTAATTGTGGGCGTAGTTCACTTCGAACATTGAAGCGTTGCCGACTTCGAGTTTTTGCTTTTCGCGATTCAGCAACGCTTCTGCTTGACTTAAGTCGGCGAAGGTGAACGACAGAGTTCTGTGAGCCATGACAAGCAGCCAATACGATTGTTCGACATCTCTCAGCAGTGCCTGCAGCTGCTGTTGTACGGCAAATTTCTCTTCTTCGACTTTGAATTGAGCGAGAACGAGTGGGATCTTCGAAAGGCGAAATCCGCGTCCCTTGAAGAGTGGTTGATTCCATTGGATTCGACCGACTGATCGCCAATAAGGATTTAGAGTACTAAAGCTACCGACAGGTTCCCGTCGAGTCCTGTCGACCGAGTAGTTGACTTTCAGCTGACCACCCATTCGCATCGGTTTGCTCAGGCCAAACAACTCGGATGCACCCGCGGACGATCCGAAAGTACGACTCGTTTGCGCGCTGGCCCCCGTGCCCGCCGTGTCGACGGTACTCGCTAATTCTTGGTCGTCATATCCCCAACCTGCCGATGTGCTGAGAATTGGTCGAAACGCTCCCACTTCCGCCATCATCGAGCTCTCGGCCATTTGAATGTCAATGTCGAGCACCTGGACCTGCGGACTATTGGTCAGCGCGATTTGGTGAGCGCTATAGAGGTCCAAGTACCACGGTTCTCGTTCGTCTACCTGTCCGGGGAGCGGGGGACCGTTCTGCAGATTCACTCCTTCCACCGGATACTTCAGCTGCGACAAGATGAATTCCGCGCTGCGCTTCTGATGCAGGCCAATACTGTCTTCCGCTTCGTTGAGTGTCCGAGTTTGAGGCGTAATTAGCCCCGGAGGTGTTGTCTCATGCGGCGTAGTTGCCGACGGCAATTTTGGAGCGAACTGAGGCGTTGTGGGACCCGCGACACTGGGACCCGACGGAGTGAAGTTGGGCTTTGGCAGTCCGGGAATCCACGAGTTGCCGCCAGCGTCCAATGGGGTGCTCGGATCCACGGACCCTCCGCGTATTTGACTCGGATGCGACGGCAACTTCCGTTCGGCCTCCCAGGCGTCTTCGTCACCCGGATTAGGGGAGAGGCGAGGAAGTTGAGTGAACCGAGTGTGCTGCCGTTGATAAGTTTCAGCTGCAGAAAACGGCCGAGGGACGAGTCGTTGAAATAAGGGATCGCCGGGTAGCGGATTCCAGTCTTCTAACGCCTCGCGCGCGGCACTCCGCGGCGACTCATAAGGTTGTGGGACGCGCGTCGGATTCGGACTGTTTTGATTCGCGTTCCGCCGAAGCGAATCGGGGACGGCATTCGGTATCCAGCCGCGCACAGTCATTGTCGGCATGCCTCCTGGAACCGGACTGCTGGGATTTGGGCCAACCGTGTATGCCGCCGGTGGAGTTGCCGAACGTCGGATCGGCACGCCACTGGGCGTCGTGGAATGCGCCGACTGAAGAGGTGCCTGCGAGTAATTTTGCGCATGAGTCGGTGGCCCGCGATCACGCGGTTGCGAGTAGGTTGGTTGCGAGTAGGTTGGTTGCGAGTAGGTTGGTTGCGAGTAGGTTGGTTGCGAGTAGGTTGGTTGCGAGTAGGTTGGCGAGCCGTTCACCGGCGGGACGTGCCGTGGCTGTTGAGGCAGTTCTTGCCATTGCCAAGGAAGATTAGTTTGGGGATTGCTCCCTTGTCGTGAATTGGTGCCCGCCTCTGCGTGCGGCAGGCGAGATAGACGCAGAATTGGCTGCGGCTGATCGGAGATGATTTGCGAGTTGCGAGCTTGGTGGAGGCCTACTGGAGGCAGAGGATGCGCATACCACTGCGGGGGACCTTGTACGGCAAGAATGAGAAGCAATTGTAGCACTCCTCTTTCCCCCCCCAAAAAAAATTAGCTGGCCGAATCACCGTCTGACTTCACAAGGCCAGAGGATTCAGCTAGCAGTACGCGCGTAGATCGATCGAGAGTTGTGCACTAATACTTACTATCGGCATAACCAACACAATCGTTTAAACCAGAAAAGTTTACCAACGAGTAAAACGGCAATTTGAGCGAGGATTCGGCTTGACCCAGCTGGTACATCTTGCGAGACTCCCCGACCAAACCTCGGAGGATCCGAGGCGAAGTGCTAGCAATTTAGTTTCGGATTGCTCGTTTCAAAGCTCAAGGATGAGGGG
>JBLHLE010000667.1:0-4993 GCA_047620805.1 Pirellulaceae bacterium | reverse complement strand
AGGACGGAGGGGACGGAGGTTATCGCGGGAATGGAAAGCGAATTTCAGCGGTTGCCAATGAAGAGGTTCGGACTGACGAGCCATTGTGGTTTTGTGGGAATCGGAACAACCACGTTGATTGTAACCCAGCAGCAGGGCAATACAGCGAAATGTCGTATTATCGAAACTAAACGCCGCCCCCTTTTTGGTGGCCGAAAGGCATCGCCGAAACCTAACTCTCCCGTTTAGGGCGATATTTTCAATTTCATCTGCTGGCTGACATTTCATTCGTCTTGTCGACGCCAGGCTGCGAGCTGAGTATCATCAGGGATTCATTGATCTTGATCCACTGGAGAACCGCGATGCGATTGGCCTCTTATGCAATCTGTTGGGCTAGTGTCTGTCTGTTCGCGACCAATATTCTTGCGACTGATCTTTTCGGCGACGACACCGTTAATTTGAATAAGCCGTTTTCAGCAACTCTCGTAGTACCCGAAGATCAGGCGAAATTGTTTCGCCTGGAGGCGGGCGAGACGGTCGAGTTAAGCGTTCGCGTCGAGAGGCCGAGTGCCCTGCCCACCAACGGCCGCTTGCGAGTCACCTGGTCGTTGCACAAAGCAGATGATCCAGCGCAAATTCCACGTGGCCCCATCGATGGAGAACAAAACGGACGCGCGGCCCAGGCATTTGGGATTTATTCGGAGCCGACTGCGAATTGGACGAAGCTGTTACACGCCTTAGATGCCGACGTCTATCTCAACTATCGCGCTCCCGCCGCCGGGATCTACCAGCTCAAGATTTCTCCTGAAGAAGGCGAAGTGGACTTGCACAGCAAGGAGCGCTGGCGCGAACCTGGCAAGGCGCCAGACATTTCGGCAATACCGCGCTCCGTTGCCTGGCCAAAATCAACGACCGTCGCGACCGCGGTTTCCGTTAAAACCATTGATGTGACGGGGCAGGTGGATAGCCGCTTGTATATCGAAGTCGAACCAAACGATACACCCGAACAGGCTCAGACGATTTCGTTGCTCGAAACCACAGAGGAATACACACTCAACATTGTCGGCTCCAGTGACGACATCGAATATTTCGATAACGGCGATGTCGGTTCCAGTGGCGACGATTGGATGCGGCTCGAATTTCCAGGCTCGGAAGCGCGACTGCTCACGGCTTGCCTAACGATCCCCGATCAACAAGTCGCCGCTCGCATTCGAGCGTACCGACTCGACAAAAAGGAAGGTGATTTCGTGCTCTTGCCGATCGTGGAATACGATGATGGCAAGAATGAGAATGAACGCAATCATCAGCAACAAGAACAGCACCGCATCGCCATCAACCGCACCCTGCAGCCGGGCGAAACGTATTTCCTCCGCATCGAAGCAAATTCGCCGGGATACGATTTGGAATTGCGAGTCGTCAAGCCGGCTCCCTACGACAATCCTCAGCGGGCTGTCGAGCAAGCCGTATACGATCATATTGGCCAAGTCGACGCTTGGATCACCAATCGTCCCCGCGGTGCGAGTGTCGAGCGACGAATTCGCGACAGCGGCAACCTGCTAGGCACAAATTGCATGAGCTGTCACACGCAATCGGGAGTGTGGGGACCATCCATTCCGTTTGCCATGGGTTATCGACCGCAGAACGTACAACCTTGGCGACACTTGATCAACACATGCTACCAGTCGTTGCGTCCTACAAACGAGTTCAAGGACGCTGCCAATAACACGAGCCTCGCGCCGCTCGATACCGGCGATGGCCCAGCGGGCACTCGAGTCGCCGGGCACGCGGTCGTGTCTCTTGAACGTTTCATGCCTCCCCGCAAATTACAAAGTATGCAGTCGCGGCGGACCGCCAATTACGTTTTACTAACGGGAGATCCTGGCGGTATTAACGCGGCGGGTCCCGGTGCGAATGTAGGACAGGGGGTCGTCTTCAACTACGCCGGAGAAATCGTCTGGACCGCGTGGCACGCTACGGGCGAGCCTAAATACTTCCATTCTTTGGAAGACAAAGCGCGACGGATGTTGGACATCAACCTGAAGTTCTGCGACGACCTGGGACATCGAGTTGAGTTCTTCTCGCGTTACTTCCCAAAAGACTACGTGGCAGTAGCAACGAAAGTGGCCGAACAAGAGAAGCTGGACGACGCCAAGAAACAGCTGGCTATCGACCAGGCAAAGCAACTTGAATCCAAAATTCATACACAGATTGCGGCGGATCTTCTCCGCCTGCGTGGCGTCCAACTGGAGGGAGGCGGCTGGAGCTTCGATCCCGGCACAGCGAATGAAGATGGCAAGTCATGGACGGTAAAAGATCAAAAGGCGGATCCATCCCCCACGTCGTTGGCGCTGATTGCATTCCACGCGGCAGGCGTAAGCAAAGATGACCCAACTGTCAAAAAAGGCATCGATGCGTTAATGAAGCTGCAAAAACCGACGGGGATGTGGAAGGTAGCTTCACAGACCGGCTTTGTTTCGACCAGCTATGCGGTGCACGCTTTATCGCGCTACTTCCCAACTGAGCCGCCCACCTACCAAGACGCTCAATTCAAATCGCAACACGGTGAGAGACTCACCCAGACAATTCGTCGAGTTCGCGACACTGCGATTGCACAAGACAAACGATTCCTCGGCCAACTGATTGAAGAGGCCGGTCACGAAAGTGCACTGGTACGGTTTTGGGCAGTGCTGGGGCTCGGTTATATAAGCGACGACGTGTGCGTCCAACCGTTGGTTAGCCGCCTGAGCGACAAATCCAAAATGGTTCGCGAGGCGGCACACTGGTCGTTGCGACAAAATCTGATCGACGACCGGGGCTGGAATGAAACTTTCGCAGCGCTCGAATCACAAGACGATTATCAACGAGAATCGGCAGTTCGCGCTCTGATTATGAAAGTCGACACCGTCTTGCCGCAGTCTGCGGTGAAATACGAGAAGTTGGTGACGGTGTTCGACCGGTGCCTGAACGAAGATGGTCATCCAGCGGTGCGAGCGTGGGCGACTCGAGCGGCATGGCAGTGGTGGGTCTGGAATCCGCCGGTCCGAGATGGACTGAATGCCGCCTGGAAAAAACTACTCTCTCGAGACGAAAACAACGCATTGGCTGAGAATGCAATTCGCTATCAGACTCACGCCTTGTTCATCGCCAACGGCCATATTGCCAATGGCTCTGGGCAACATCAGTACAAAGAACTGGAGACTCTATTTGCGGACCTGCACGCCACCTGGAAGGATTCGCGTGAGAAAGATGCAAACCTTGAAAGAACATTGACGCGACGACTGTACTCGGTTTCGTCAACATTCTACAGCCAGCGTGGAGGCGATGGCGGGCCGGGACAACTCGGTTATGTCACGCCTGGTGCGGGGAAACTATTCGGTGATATCGCACTGGCACAAATTGCCCATGTCGAAAAACTTCCCGCTGGCGACCGCCGCGACACTCTGCTGCAGAGTGTGTTGGAGGGCTCCGCGAACATTCCGCACGAGGCGTTACAAGAGAAGCTTGTCGAGTATTCGATCAATGGCCCCGAGAGTTTTCGCAGTCTCGCAGCCAGCAGCATATCGGACCCGCGACTCGTTTCGCTAATTGCCGTGCCCGAACAACTGGAGCCGATGTATCGGCAATTATTGCGAGGTGCTGCCGAACCTCCGCGGCGAAAAGACCTGTCCGATCCGATCCTCAAAATGTATGGCGGCGTGCGCTGGATTTTGCCCAAGAGCGACGAACAACGAGATGAGATCCTGCAATACATGATTCCATCGTTGTCCGCATATCGCACGGCGGCTGAAATGGAAAAGATCGAGGAAGTCGCGGTTCGCGGGCAAGCCCAACGCGATGCCGAAGCCGCCTGGTATCTCGCCGAAGGACTCGGCGCCGCCGTGGCAAAGAACCCTGATTTACACTTTGAACACTTGGCTCAGTCGCTGCCAGACGCTTTTGAGAACGACGCGCACGCTCGGTTTTGGATAAGAAGCGTCCCCTGGATACTGGAATTCAAACGCGAACTTCCCGTGGTCCAGGTCGACCCGAAGAAGTTGCCGCCAGTAGATCCATTCGAAGAACTTCGAACGCGAGCTTTACAGTTATTTTTGACTCAGCTGACCGAACAAGCAGACCCTCGAAACCGTAAAGAAGCGGCAAACCTGGCGAATCAGACCGCTATGAAACGCAACCCCGAAGTACTCACCGCGCTAGCCGCGATGCTGGAATTCGAAAAAGATAAAGGCGTTGTGGATAACGCCAAGAAAGTACTTTCGCAAAGTCGCGATACTTTTCTCCGCGATCTGGTCGCGGCATTGAAAAAGCAAACAGACCATGGATTTCCTGTCCAAGACGGTAACCCACAACCCCCGCAGGAGTTCATTGTTGACGTAACTTATTTCCGCGACTATGTCGTTCCCGAAATGACCAAGGTTCTGCGCGGAGACGAACGCAGTTGCATGATCTGTCACGGTGAGCCCGGCAGAGTGCCGTCAATGGAACTGCATTCTCCCGACCAAGTCGGATTCCTGCCAGTAGAAAAGCTGCTGGAGAACTATCGCGTGCTTCAACAACGAGTTGACACGAAGGAAATTCTGAAGAGTAAGATGCTACGAAAACCGCTAAACGTGCAAACGGGAAAGGAAGATGGCCACCAAGGCGGACGGCGATACCAGGTGATAGACCCCGGTTATCTGATTCTGCAACAATGGGTCACAAATCAACAAAAATTACAGGACCTGTACGGCAAGCCAGTTCCGTTTGTAATCAAGCGCTAGTGTCTGACGTGTCGTAAAGCTCCACTCATTCGCAGCGGTTTCAATACTGCCGCCACGAAACAAACAAATGTTCTGTGGTCCACGGGTTTCCGATGAACATCCTTCGCAAATAAATCACGCACCGAAATTGAGTTCCCTACATCTACATGGCACCAGCGTAACAGACGATGGTCTCGCAAGTTCCTCTGCACAGATTCAGGTGCCGAGGCAATTCTTCAGATTCGGTCGTCAGAGCGGGGCGATGGCGACCCCTTTGT
>JBLHLE010000666.1:0-4996 GCA_047620805.1 Pirellulaceae bacterium | reverse complement strand
AAATGCCGAACGAACTTCAAAAACCAAACGAATTTCAAGAACCAAACAACGACAAATCTCAAACAACCATGATAATTCGAGGCCCACTTACTGAGTCCAGTGCCGGATCAGTTTCTCATAAATGTCAGTCCCTTTTTCCAGCTGATCTAGGTCAAGCCATTCATCGTGAGTGTGTGCTTGCGCGATGCTTCCCGGCCCGAAGACTACTTTGTTTTCTAGCTCGCGGAACCAACTGCCATCCGTGCCATAAGGGACCGTGGAGGCGGGCGACGAACCCGTTAGCTCGACCATTTCTTTAACGAATGGATTGTCGGGGGAGGTGTACATTGGTTGGTTGCGATGTTTAACTTCAAAGTCGATCCCGAATTTTTTCGCCGCTCGTTCCGCTCGTTCAAGGAGTTTTTCGGGTTCTTGATTGGGCATCGGTCGGTAATAAACCGTGCATACGCTTTGCGGCGCCGTAATGTTGAAGGCGTGGTTGTGATCGTTAATTCCGATGTTCCACGTTATCGTCGGTGGATCGAATTCATTGTTGTGCCAGTTGGTAGCGGCTTCTGTCTCGTCGTGGATCGCCTTCATTTCCATCAAAAAGGGAATCATCGCCAGGTTCGCATTGAGGCCATTGCGAGTACTCGAATGCGCCGCCACTCCACGCGCGGTGGCGAAGAACCCGAAAGTTCCTTTGTGAGCATAGACAACTTGCAGTTGCGTTGGTTCGCCAATGATGACTCGCGTTTGGGCTTCGACCATCTCACGATAGTACTTCGATTGCTCGACAATGGTTCTGGCTCCTCCATACCCGATTTCTTCGTCGGCGGTACAGACGAAATAGACCGGGGCGGTGGCGGCGGCGGCTTTCGTTCGCGCGGCGGCGGCCAAGAATGCCGAAATCGAGCCCTTCATGTCACAACTGCCGCGGCCATATAGGCGACCGTCTTTTACCGTCGGTTCGAAGGGTCCGTGTTCTTTGATGACCCACGTGTCCGCTGGCACCACGTCGCTGTGCCCAAAATAGGCGAGTCCTCCCCTGCCCTCCCCGCGCTTGCCGACGACGGAGCTCTTGCGTTCGCCATTCTCATCGTCGTATTCAATTCTCTCTGTATCGAATCCAAGAGCGTGCAGTTGTTGCTTCACCCAATCTGTGGCCGGACCATTCGTCCAGCGGCTGATCGAATTAATCTCGACAAACGACTTTGCGTAGGAAATCGCGTCCATTTCAGGTGTCCAACGAAAGTTAATGATGTAATTTGAATAAAGTAGTCATGAATGGAACTGAGTAGTAACGAGCGGAAATCAGACCCGCGTTAGATTGTAGCCCAAGCGATTGGTGAATTAGAAGTAGGCTCTAAACTCACGCAGAGACTTAGCGCGGCGTTTCTTAAACGCGGAGGACGCAGAGGCGCAGAGGGCCCCAGAGGAGGAAGAAGAATAGAATTGGCGGATTGAAAGCTCGCGGATCGGCAATCACTTCGACTGGATACTCAATTTTGAGAGGTACATCTCCCGCCTGATTGTAACCCCAAAAGCTAGCGGAGTCCCAACTGAAAGCATCCGCCGAAGAATCGATTGTGGGTGGAGACGACTATTTCTTGAAGGGCCAGATCTTATCTAACAAACTGGTCTTATTGAACGACTTCATCGCGGCCGTTTCGTCCGACACAATTGTGAGTAACTTGGTGAGATTGGTGATTTGAAATACTTGCATGATGTCTGGCGCGATGTTACAGAGTCTCAAATCAAGCTTGTCTCGTTTGCAACGACTGTGAAGTTTGACGACCACGCGAATCATCTCCGATGACATGAATTTCACGTTGCGAAAACTCAGTATCATTTTCTTGTCGGCCGCCGCTTCCAGACAGGCCCTATCCAAATCCGTTTGACACTGCTCGATGACTGGTGTGTCACGAAGAGTCGGTTGGGTGATAACGGAGAGCAGCACGTCGCCGACGTGTTTAGATTCTACGGCTTGCATCGTGGCGGTCCTGGAAAGATTGCGGGACGGGACCGTTCAGTCTAGCGGAAATTACGAGCGGCGAGTAGATGATGATTTGCCATCGGTGTACTCATTGGTCTGCTATCCCGGCGGCATTCTCACGTCGGGCTTGTTGAGTGGATGTTGGTCCCGGCGTCCACCGATGAAAGCGGCTACCCATTCTGACAGGCGTTTGCCGAGTTTTCGACAGGCCTCTTTGGCGTCTTCATCACGCGGTTCGCGAACCGTAACCGCTCCATAATGGAGCGTGGTGAGTTTTCCTACGTAGTCGGTGACGCCAAAGACGAGAAACCCGAAATTCATTAGCACTGTTAGCAACGACTGGCAAGCCATTTCGCTACCGCCTCCCCAACCGCCCGATGATGAAAATGCGCAGGCGATTTTGCCGTCGACTTTCATCCACTGGCCCGCCATCGTCTCGTCCCAAAACCTCTTCATCTTCCACGACAACAGACCCATATTGGTGGGACTGCCGACTGCCAAACCATCGCACCAGACGACATCTTCAGCCGTGGCTTCTTCCAGGTTGCGGAGTCGTACTTCGATGCCGTCGATCGATTGAGCTCCCTCGGCGACATACTCCGCCATTTTGCCGGTGTTGCCGCTGAGCGAATCATAAAGAACGAGTATGCGATTGGGTTCCATGGGGAGTTACCTCTTAACTACGAACGATTGTTTAGCTGAGCGCGTCGGCATAGACGGTCAAGCGTTCTATTTTGGGATCGGCACAACCACCGTTACGGTAGTACCGACGTCGTGTTTGCTCGCAATATCTGCTCGCCCGTGGCACATTGCAGCTCTTTGACGAATACCACGCAGCCCAATATTCTCTGGTTGAACAGTTCCAGGTTCAAAACCACATCCATCGTCTTCGATCGACAACCACAGCTCGTTGCCGCGACGCTCGAGTTTCACGATTACCGATTCCGCCTGCGCATGTTTGCGAATGTTGTTCAACGATTCCTGAACAATCCGATATAGACTATTTTCCAGCACCTCTGGCAGATCCGCCAGCTCTCCATCAAATTGGCAATCGATGCTTAATTCCGCTTCGCTCTTCAACTGGCGCGCGAGATGTTCAATGGTGACAAGCAAGCCAAATTCGTGGAGTGAGATGGGTTGGAATTGATTCATCAATCTCCGCGCTTCGGCGATTGCGCGACCGAGCTGTTGCTCAGCGATCTTGAGTTTCGCTTTGAGGCCCGCGTTATCCGTTTGGTCTGACGAATGCGCCGCTTCGACCATCATCTTGGCAGCCACTATCTCTTGGATCAGGCCGTCGTGTATGTCGAGCGAAATGATAGATCGCTCTTGCTCGACCAACTGCATGAATTCCGTTAGCGGATCAACACCGGAAGTGATCGGCGGAGGCGGTTTGTCGGGCGTCGGGTCTGGTGTTGTCGGGTCTGGTGTTGTCGGGTCTGGTGTTGCTGGGTCTGGCATTGCTGGGTCTGGTGTTGCTGGGTCTGGCATTGCTGGGTCTGGTGTTGCTGGGTCTGGCATTGCTGGGTCTGGTGTTGCTGGGTCTGGCATTGCTGGGTCTGGTGTTGCTGGGTCTGGTGTTGCTGGGTCTGGTGTTGCTGGGTCTGGTGTTGCTGGGTCTGGTGTTGTGTTTTTGAAAGTAGTGTTTTCGGATGCAAGGGTAGTTAAATTGATCAAACGCGTTTCGACCAATAATTTCCGTCGGGAAATGAATACTGTTCAATTGCCTCGCGGAGCATTGTGGCGTACCCCGGTGCCAGGGGTGGCATGTATCGTCCGGATTGCATACTAATTGGGTCGACAAAGAATTCGTGGAGGTGATCGGAGTACTCGGTGACTCGGTCTTCTTGCGAAGCCCCGATGGCGATGAAATCGATCATACAAAGATGTTGAACGTATTCACACAAGCCGACACCACCTGCGTGGGGGCAAACGGGAATATCAAACTTTGCTGCCATTAACATCACCGCGAGCACTTCGTTAACGCCGCCGAGTCGGCAACTATCAATTTGACAAACTTGCAGTGCACCGGCCTGCATGAATTGTTTGAACATCACACGGTTGTGGCACATTTCGCCGGTCGCAACTTTGATTGGCGCAACTGCCTCGGCAATCCGAGCGTGTCCGAGCACATCGTCGGGGCTGATCGGTTCTTCGATGAACCAAGGTTTAAATTCGGCGAGACGTTTCATGTTAGCGATGGCTTCATCAACTTCCCAAACCTGATTGGCATCCATCATTAAGCGTCGGTCCCAGCCGATTTCCTCGCGAATAATGCGGGCTCGGCGAATGTCGTCTTCGATATCTCGCCCGACTTTGATCTTGAACATATTCCAACCACGCGACATTGATTCTTGGCAAAGCTGCCGGAGTTTGTCGTCAGAGTAGCCCAGCCAGCCCGCGGAAGTTGTGTAGGAGGGGAAGCCATTCTTCTCGAGTTCTGCAATCCGTTCGGATTTTGTCGATTCGTTGCGACGCAGGATCTCAAGTGCTTCAGCGGGCGTCAGCGCGTCGGTGATGTGTCGAAAATCAATGCAACGTACAAGCTGTTCTGGGGACATGTCGGCGACTAATCGCCAAAGCGGTTTTTGCTCGACTTTGGCATACAAGTCCCAGACCGCGTTGACAACGGCAGCCGTCGCCAAATGCAAGACACCTTTTTCAGGTCCGACCCAGCGAAGCTGACTGTCGCCAGTGATCATTCGCCAAAAAGCACCGAGGTTTTCCGTCAGCTCAGCGAGCGGCTTATCGACAATCAGTGCTACCAATGATCTGATCGCGGCGACGCATAGTTCGTTTCCACGCCCGATAGTAAAGGTTAATCCGTGCCCCTCAAGCCCGTCCACGTTCGTCCGTAGAATCACGTAGGCGGCAGAATAATCCGGATCGGGGTTCATAGCGTCCGAGCCGTCCAAGTTCTCCGAAGTTGGAAAACGGATGTCGCGAGCTTCGTAACCAGTAATCACAATCGACATATCGAGTCCTCAAGGGATTTAATGCAAAGCGTATGGGGATTTCGAC